>JADHLS010000331.1 GCA_016780605.1 Reyranella sp. | reverse complement strand
CCTTGGGCGGTTCGACCTTGATCACCCGGGCGCCCATCTCGGCCATGAGAAGGGTGCAATAGGGGCCTGCCAGGATGCGCGACAGATCGACGACGACGACGCCCGACAGCGGGCCCTTATGAGCTTGGGTCATGCAGGGTTCTTAGCCAGCCGTCCGCCGCGAATCCAGCCACACGTTTGCCGCGGCTGCACCGATCACGATGACGCCGCCGATGAGCGTCAGATCGTCCGGCTTTTCGCCATCGAACAGCCACACCCAGACGGGACCCAGCACCAATTCGAGCAGGCCGAGCAGGGCGGCCCGCCCGGCGGGAATGCGCTTGAGGCTCGCCACATAAAGCAGCAGCCCGCCGACCAGCTGGCCCGGGCTCAGCGCCAGCAGCCAGGGCAGCTTGGCCCAGGTGACGTTTTCGGGATGGGCGAACGGCAAGGCGACGACCCCCGAGATCACCCCGGCGAGCCAGATCGCCGGCGCCATGCCGACGTCGCGGCGGTATCGCACAACGACATAGTTGCCGCTCATGCACAGCACCACGATGAACGCGACGGCCATGCCGGCGAGCGCTCCCGCCTGCAGGGAGCCTGCGACGCTGAGCGAAAGGCCGAGCACGGCGGCGCCCATGGTGAGGATGGTGTGGCTGTGCAAGGCCTCGCCGAGGCAGAACCGTGCCAGCAATGCGGTGATGAACGGCGTGGCACCGAACATCAACAGCACATTGGCGACCGGTGCGAGGCCGAGCGCCAGGATGAAGCTCACGAAGGCGCCGGCCAGCAGCACGGCGCTGGCAATCAGCGCGAGCCCCGCATTGCGGACATCGATCAGCACACCCCGGCGCTGCCACATGAGCAGGGGCAACATGGTAACGACAAGGAGAGCCGAGCGCCAAAAGGACACGTCCCAGGCCGGCAGCTCGATGTGGCGCACGATGACGCCCGCCGTGCTGAACAACGTCGCCGCCATCACAGCACACACGACACCGACCGCGGCAGCGGAACTCCGGGAAGGGGCGGACGTTTTCATCGCAAGCAAAATGTGAATACGGAACCGACGTGCCCCCGTCCATCGATTCCCTCGACGTGCCGCCCTTCCGGCCACGCTTCCCTTGGTGGAATGCAGATCTGCAGACGATCGCGGTGCTGATGGGCACTTACGAACCGGACATGTCTCCCCACACCAGCGAGCGCGTGTGCTTCTGCATGGCCGACAAGAGCGGTGACATTCTCGTGGGCATGCTCGATCGGCCTGTGCAATCGGTGAAGGGGCGGCCGCTTGTCGTCCTCGTGCATGGACTGACCGGTTGCGAGAACAGCTCGCACATCCTGAATGCCGCGCGGCATCTGCTCGGACTGGGCTATCGCGTGCTGCGGCTGAACCTGCGCGGCTGCGGCGCGTCGCGGCCGCATTGCCGCGAGCATTACCACATCGGCCGTACGGCCGACCTCAGGCAGGTGCTGCAGCAGCTCCCCGACGACCTCACCGCGGACGGCATCGTGACCGTCGGCTACTCGATGGGCGGCGCGATGCTGCTGAAATATCTCGGCGAGGAGGGGGCGTTCTCGCGCCTGCGCGCCGCCGCCACGATCTGTGCGCCGCTCGATCTCCAGCAGACCTGCGAGCACATGCTGAAGCCGCGCAACTTCTTCTATCACAACTACATCCTGGCCGACCTCAAGAAGGAGACGCTGGCGCCGGGCGGTCTTTTGTCGGACGAGGAGCGGGAGATCGTGACGGCGGCGCGCACCGTGCGCGAGTACGACGATCGCTTCATCGCGCCGCGCTACGGCTATCGCGACGCCGACGACTACTACGAGCTCTGCACGCCGCTGGCCTATATGCCCGAGATCCGCGTGCCGACCCTGGTGCTGGCGGCATGCGACGACCCCTGGATACCGGCCGCGTACTATCGCGACTTCAAATGGTCCGACAATCCGTTCCTGCTGTCGCTGATGGCCGAGGGCGGTGGCCATCTCGGCTTCCACTCTGCCGACAGCGACCGGCCGTGGTGCGATACGGTGCTGGAGAAGTTCCTCGAGCGGGTCTGACGCGTCGGATCAGGGCTGGACCGTGATATTGATGACCCGACTGCCCTGAGGGCCGCCCGCCTTGGAGACGGCGCGCATGTTCTCCTCGGTGCGGACGTACGTGAAGGTGTCGGAACCGGTGAAGCCGGGCTTCGGCTTGTAGTATATGCCCGTCCCCATCAGCTCGTTCGAGCAGTCCTTGTCCTTCGTCTTGGTGGGACGGGTCGTCACCGTGCCGTTCTTCGGTGGCGAGGTGATCTCGATGACCACGGTGCCGCCTTGCTCACAGTTGAGCATGCTGGGCCGGGGCTTGAACGAGTTGGCGTGCACGTTGACCATCGTTTCGGTATCTTTCTTGACGGTCCGCTTCAGGGTCTGATCCGACTGGGCCATGAGGGGAGTCGCCGCAGCGGCGGCGATTGACGCGACAACTCGATCCATCTTCAACTACCTTCCATGTGCGGCGCTGAGCTTCAACTTTCGCGAGCATACACAAACGCCATTGACGCTGCGAGAGCAGATCTTTAGCGCGCATACGTTGAGTTGTATCAATTCGGCAAAGCCCGTGACCGACGCCCGCTCCCCCGATTTTCCGCCGTTTCGACCGCGCTTCCCCTGGTGGGGCGGCGATCTGCAGACCGTGGCCAACCGCTTCCTGGCGGTCTCGACGTCGCTTGCGCCGCACCGCACCGAATCTCTGTCCTTCGCCTTGCGCGACGGCACGGGCGACACGCTGCTGGCGAGCCTCGACCGGCCGGCGTCGCCCAGGCCCGGCAGCCCGCTGGTCATCCTGGTGCATGGCCTGACGGGCTCGGCCGAGAGCCTCTACATCTGCTCCATGGCGCGCCTGCTGCTGGAGCGTGGCCGGAGCGTGCTGCGGCTCAACCTGCGCGGTGCAGGGCAATCGCGGGCGCTGTGCGGCGAACACTACTATGCCGGCCGCAGCCAGGATTTCCGCGCTCTGCTCGCCTTGCTGCCGGACGAGTTGACAAGGGACGGCCTGGTGGCGGTGGGTTACTCGCTGGGCGGCGCCATGCTGCTGAAGTACCTGGGTGAGGAGGGGACGGCCTCACCGTTGCGTGCCGCGGCGACGGTGTGCGCGCCGATCGATCTGGCGATCACCTGCCGGCATATGATGCGCCTGCGCAACCGGCTCTATCACGGCTACATCCTCGGCCAGATGAAGATCGAGGCGACCGCCCAAGGCGCCGTCGTATCGGCAACCGAGCGGGCGGCGATCATGGGTTCGACCACGGTGTGGGAGTACGACGACCGCTTCATCGCGCCGCGCTACGGCTTTGCCAGCGCCGAGGACTATTACGAGCGCTGCCGGCCCTCGCGCTTCATGGCCGACATCCGCGTGCCCACACTGGTGATGGCGGCCCTCGACGATCCCTGGATACCGGGCGCGCTCTACCAGGCGTATGATTGGCGGGCGAACCGGTCGCTCATGCCGCTGCTGAGCGGCCAGGGCGGCCATGTCGGTTTTCACGGCACCGGCAGCCGCCAGCCGTGGAGCGATCTCGCCGTCGCGCGTTTCCTCGAACAAGGATGAGGCCATGTCCGTCGCCATGATCGTGGGAGTTGCCTGCTCGCTGGTCGCCCTGATCCTCGCCTGGCGCGCCTACCGCAGCGCTTCCGAGGAGCACGAGCGTCGCAAGAACGACAGGGACCGGAACGGCCGCTCATAGTTGGAGCGGGGACCTCCAGGTCCGCATGATGATCATGAGCGGACCCGGAGGTCCGCGCTCCTTAAGAAAGCGTGATCGGCTCCTTCGGCGGGCCGTCCTTCAGGAGCGCCTGCAACCGCGTGCCGAGATCCATCGGCTCGAAGCGCTCGCCTGACGCCGCGATCTCGTCGGCGCGCCACCAGCGATGGCCGCGGGTCCAGCTACGCTCGCGTTCGTCGAGCCCCGACGTGTCGATCTCGGTGGTGCGCGTGCGGGCGAGGAAGAACCGCTCCTTGTGCAGAACATCCTTGCCGCGCCAGCTCATGCGCCGCTGGCGCTGCCAGACCCAGTGAACGGGACCGTCGACGACGATCGCCGTCTCCTCGCGTGCCTCGCGCACGGCGGCGTCGGCGAACTCCTCGCCGGGATCGACGAAGCCGCCGATCATCACCCAGAACGGATCGAAGTGCGGGTTCGCTGGATCGAACACCCCGGGATCGTGCACGTTGAACAGGAACAGGCGGTCGGCGGGATCGAGCAGGATCAGCCGCGCCGAAGGACGCTCAATCATACGCGATCACTTGGCCTTCAGCAGCTTCGCCGCGTCCACCGCGCCGTAGGTCAGGATGCCGTCGCAGCCCGCGCGCTTGAAGCCGGTGAGCGTCTCGATCAGCACCTTGTTCCAGTCGAGCCAGCCGCGGTCCGCGGCACCCCGCAACATCGAGTACTCGCCGCTCACCTGGTAGGCGTAGGTTGGCACGCCGAAGGCGTCCTTCACGCGCCGCACGATGTCGAGGTAGGGCAGGCCCGGCTTCACCATGACCATGTCGGCGCCCTCCTCGATGTCGAGGCCGACCTCGCGCAGCGCCTCGTCGGAGTTGGCGTAGTCCATCTGGTAGGTCTTCTTGTCGCCCTTGAGCGCCCCCGAGCTGCCGATGGCGTCGCGGAACGGGTTGTAGAAGGCCGAGGCGTACTTGGCGGCGTAGCTCATGATCTGGGCGTGGATGTAGCCCTTGGCGTCGAGCGCCTGCCGGATCGCGCCGATGCGGCCGTCCATCATGTCGGACGGCGCCTGGATGTCGGCGCCGGCTTCGGTCTGCACGATCGCCTGCTTGACCAGGGCCTCGAGAGATTCGTCGTTCTGGACGTAGCCGTCGCGCACGATGCCGTCGTGGCCATCGCTGTTGAACGGGTCGAGCGCCACGTCGCAGACGACGCCGATCCCCGACACGTGCTTTTTCACCGCGGTGATGGCGCGGCAGACCAGGCCGTCGGGATTGTAGGCCTCACGCGCGTCGGGCGTCTTCTTGGCGGGGTCGGTCTCGGGGAAGATGGCAATGGCGGGAATGCCGAGGTCGCGCGCCTGCTTGGCGGCCTCGACGAAGAGGTCGACGGTGAGGCGATCGACACCCGGCATCGACTCGACAGGTGTGCGCGCGTTGGTGCCTTCCTGCACGAACACCGGCCAGATCAGGTCGTCGACCGAAAGCTTGGTCTCGGCCACCAGCCGGCGCGACCAGTCCTCGCGGCGGTTGCGGCGCAGCCGTGTCGTCGGATAGCGACCCAAGGTCGAAAAGCGTTTCCCCATAGCGCCGATTTATAGCGGCTCAAGCCGCAGGAAGGCGACGGCGATAATAGGCATTGGGTCGCACCCCCGCGGTCATATAGCCGCAAAATCCCGCAACCAGGACGATCTCGCCCAGCAGATCGACGGCCAGTGGCCAGCCGGCGTGGCTCAGCAGGAAGGCGGCCAGGCGCCAGCCGATCCACACGGCGAGGCCGAGGTTGGCGACTGTCGGCGTCGCCCGCAGGCGCAGCAGACTCATGAAGACAAAGGTCGCCGACCACAGGGCAACGAAGCCCACGGCGATCATGTAGCGCAGGCCGACGGCGCGAAGCTGGTCGAAGGCGATCAGCGCGCCGGCCGCGGCGACCAGGAAGAGCAGAGCGGCCGCCACGACGGCGCCCAGCAGGGCGCCGCCCAGCCGTGCTTCCGGCAACGCGGTGGCCTCCGGCTCGGTCATGTCGCGCCAGCGCATGGTGTCATCATAGCGGTTTCATTGACGGCCGCGGACCCCCCGATATGATCCGGCCCGCATGGATTTCAATCTGACCGAGGACCAGCAGGCCTTCCGCGACACGGCACGCCAGTTCGCGACCGAGCGCATGCTGCCTCATGCTGCCAAATGGGACGCTGAGAAGATCTTCCCTGAAGAGGTGCTGCGTGAAGCCGCGGCGCTGGGCTTCGGCGGCATCTACGTGAGGGACGATGTCGGCGGCAGCGCGCTTTCGCGCCTCGACGCGGCCCTGATCATGGAGGAGCTGGCGACGGCCTGTCCCAGCACGGCGGCCTACATCTCGATCCACAACATGTCGGCCTGGATGATCGACGGCTTCGGCGACGACGAGCAGCGCCATCGCTTCCTGCCCAAGCTCTGCTCGATGGAACACTTCGCGAGTTACTGCCTGACCGAGCCCGGCGCTGGCTCGGATGCCGCCGGCCTTGCGACGCGCGCCGAGCTCGCGGGCGACC
>JADHLS010000330.1 GCA_016780605.1 Reyranella sp. | reverse complement strand
CTGCTCGGGCGACAGGGCGACGCCATAAGCGGGCGCCACATGCTCGTGGATCAGCACGCCCTGCACGACCTTGGCCAAGCCGCCGACGTCCCGCGGCAGTCCGTCGAGCAGCGCCCCCTTTGCCCCGGCATCGCTCATGGCGGCGGGCGAGCGGAAACTGTCCATGTTCATGGGAACACCTTCTCCAGATTGTCGAGCGCCAGCGTCCAGCCGCGGCGATGGTCATCGCGCGCCTTCTCGTCGAAGAACTGCTCGTGGGTCAGGGTGAGCACGGTGGCGTCGTTGTCGGGCTTGAGGTCGATCGTGACCTGCGACTGGCGCTCGGGCGTGCTCTGCCAGGCCCACGAGAACACCAGCTTGCGGTCGGGCACGATCTCGCGATAGACGCCGCTCACGCTGTGATGCTGGCCGTCCGGCGTGTGGAACTGCACGCGGAAGCGGCCGCCCACGCGAAGGTCGGTCTCGGCGACGGGCATCTTGGGATGACCGGTGACGCCCCACCAGCGGATCATTTTTTCCGGCTGCGTCCAGGCTTGGAAGAGCTGCGCCGGCGTCGCTTTGAAGCGCCGCTTGAGGGCGAGGCTGGGGTTGCTTGCCATGAATCTTCCTCCAGAAATGCCGCGAGGCGATCGAGCTGCTCGGTCCAGTAGCGCTCGTAGCGGGCCAGCCAGTTCATCGCTTGCTCCATGGGCGCGGCCTTGAGCTGGCAGGTCACCGTGCGGCCGGTCTTGGTGCGCCCGATCAGGCCGGCATCGCTGAGCACGTCGAGATGCTTCATGATGGCGGGCAGGGAGACCGGGAAGGGCCGCGCCAGCTCGCTGACGGTGAGCCCATCCTCCTCGTCGAGCCGGGCCAGCAGCGCCCGACGCGTCGGGTCGGCCAGCGCAGCGAACGTGCGGTCGAGGACCGCGTTTTGATAGTTAACCATAAAGTTAAGTGTGAGCCCACCGCCGTCGCCCGTCAAGCCGGCCGGCAGGATAATTGTCCGTTGTCTGCTACTTGGTCAGGAAACCCGTGATGGCGGCAAGTGTCGCCTGCTGCTGCTCTTCCATCAGCCAATGGCCCGAGTTGGCGACGACGTGCGATGTCACATCGCTGGCCACGAACCTCAGGACCTCGGCCTGGGCGGCGCCGAACGACTTGTCGGCGCCGACCTCCAGCACCGGCATGGCGAGCTTGCCCTTGGCGGCGAAGGCCTTGTTGTCGATGACGTCCTGGTTGAAGGCGGCGAACTGCTCGAAGGCGCAATGCATGTTGCCCGGCCGGGCGTAGAGCGCGGCATAGTGCTGTCGCGTCTCCTCGTCGATGGCCGAGGGCGTCGCCGACAGCTCGTTCCAGAAGCGGTCGAGGTAGATGCGTTCGCGGCCCTGCACCAGGCGCTCCATGTCGGGGCCGCGGAAGTTGAAGTGCCACAGCATGGGACTCTTCAGGATCTCATCCCACGGGCCGATGCCGGGCAGCGGCGCGTCCATGCAGACCCATCGCGTGACGCGCTGCGGATACTGGGCGGCGAAGGCGTAGCCTACCATGTTGCCGATGTCGTGCGTGACCAGGACGGCCTTGTCGATGCGCAGATGATCGAGCACGCCGGCCACGTCATGGCCTTGTGCCTTCTTGTCGTAACCGTCGGCCGGCTGCGAGCTGAGCCCCATGCCGCGCAGGTCGGGGACGATCACCCTTTGATCGCCGATCAGCGCGGATGCTAGCGGCGCCCACATGTCACCGGTATCGGCGAAGCCATGCAGCATGATGACGGCCGGACCCCTACCGCTCTGCTGGCCGCCGATGCGCGTGTGGATCGTGGCCCCTTGGCACGGGATGTCCTCGACGCGCACGCCGGGTGGAAAGGGCTGGACCACCGCTACACCTTCTCGATCAGGGCCTGCGCCGCCGCCGGATTGCGCACCTTGTCGCCCGAGATGAAGTAGCAGAACACGTTCCCCTTCTTGGCCCAGGCCTTGGCGCGCTTGGCCCATTTGTCGAGATCGGCGGGCTTGTAGCCGGTCTTCACCTTCTCGTCGGCGCCCATCAGGCGGGCATAGGTGAAGTCGGCCGTGGCCTCGTCGATCTCCGGGAAGTCCTCGTCGTGGGCATAGACGATGGCGGCATTGTACTTGCGGGCGAGGTCGTAGAAGCGCGGGTCCTGGAAGCTCGCGTGGCGCACCTCCAGCGCATGGCGCAGCGGCAGCTTGCCGACCTGGCGCGGCAAGAGCTTCAGGAAGGCCTCGAAGTCCTCGGGATCGAACTTCTTGGTGCCCATGAACTGCCAGTTCACCGGACCCAGCCGGTCCTTCAGCTCGACGATGCCCTGGGCGAAGAAGCGGCTGATCGATTCGCCGGCCTCGGCCAGCACGCGCCGGTTGGTGCAATAGCGCGAGGCCTTCACCGAGAAGACGAAGCCGTCGGGCGTCTCGTCGTGCCACTTCGCCCAGCTCGCCGGCTTGAAAGTTGAATAGTAGGTGCCGTTGATCTCGATCGAGGTGAGCTTGCGGCTGGCGTATTCCAGCTCCTTCTTCTGCGAGAGCCCCTCCGGATAGAAGACGCCGCGCCACGGCTCGAACGTCCAGCCGCCGACGCCGACATAGATCTTGCCTGCCATTGAACGCTCCGGTGTGATCCGGCGCGGACCTTAGCAGTCAGCGCAAGCGTCTCACCAGTCGCCAGGCAGCCTTGGCGATGCGCCGCTCGAACAGCAGCATGCAGCCACCGAGCACCGCTGCGCCGACGCCGACTTGCAGCCACCAGTAGCGACCGGCCGATGGCGGCAGCATCTCGATCGCGAAGACCACCGCCGCGCAGCACAAGACGGGCGCTGCCAGCATTGACAGCAGCGGATGGCGCCCGAACTCGACCAACCTCTGGCGCGCAAACGCCAGCAGGGAGACGGCCAGCGCCTCTGAGGCGAGGAATGCCGCCACCGCGCCCCAACCGCCGTAGCGCGGGACCAGGAAGGCATTCAGCGCCAGGCTGACGGTGGCGGCCAGCGCCAGGATCTTGAGATGCAGCGTTTGATGGCCCCACGCCAGCAACGGCGTGCCGAGCCCGATGTTCAGGAAGGTGAAGCCGATCGCGAGACACATCCATTCGAAGTAGGGGCCGCTCGCGGCAAACTGCGCGCCGAACAGCAGATCGTTGACATGCCGGCCACAGGCGAAGCCCAGCGCGGCGATCGGCAGGCCCATCCAGACCATCAGGGTGGCGAACTCGCCTGAGACGCGGCGCGCCTGCGCGGGGTCGCCAGCGACCTGCGCCAGCACCGGGAAGAACGCGCTCATCATCGAGCCGCTGAGCACCGTTGAAATGAACATCAGCTTGTAGGCCGTCGTGTAGAGGCCCACCTCATCGTCGCCGTGGGTAAAGCCCAGCAGGATGGCGCCGCAGTTGTAGATCAGCAGCACGGCTGCTTGCGACAGCGCGAGAGGCCAGGCCTGCGCCAGCAGCGTCCCCGCCGACGCCAGCCGCGGTCGCAGGTCGCCGCGCCGCAGGATGCCGTGGTGCTGCAGGTACCAGACATTGTAGCCGATCAGCGCCGCCGTGAAGGGGAGCGTGAGGGCGGCGAAGACCACGACGTCCGACGGTTCGTGGACCAGCGCGAGCAGCGCCGGGATCTGCATCAGGTTCAGGACCAGCGAGGCGATCGCGGGGCCCGCCATGCGCTGATGCGCCTGCAACACCCAGGCGAGGTTGCCGGCATTGATCAGCACGGCCAGTCCCTGGACCATCAGCAACGTGCTGCTGCGCCCGCTGCGCGGATCGAGCAGGGCGATCGCCACGACCATGCCGTAGGCCACGAGGGCGAACACCATCTGCAGGCCGAGCACGAGGGACGCCATCGATGCCGTGCGCTTGTGGTTCGCAGCGACGTCGCGCTGGCCGATGGTCGCGATCCCCGGGCTCGCCAGCAGCGTCAGGAACAGCAGGAGGGCGGCGTTCCAGTTCACCTGGCCGATGGCCGAGGGCCCGAGCGCCCGGCGGCTGTAGGCCGTGGTGAAGATGCCGATCAACAGGAGGCTGCCGCTCACCAGGCTCATCGCCAGGAAGTTGGTCGCGATGGTGCGCCGGCGATAAGGATTGGCGGCGGGCACAGCTTCGGCCGGCAGGGACATCGACGAACTGTCTGGCATGCCCTGAAATGTCATTGGATCCGGCGGCGCGACAACCGTTGTCGCGTGCGGCCACAGCTTTGACATCCGGGGCAGGGCTGCATGCGCCCCGCGTTGTCACGGTATGATCGCTTCGGCCTTCGGTCGCGTTTCCGGCATCAGGAACCAGACCATCGCCAGGGCGAGCAGCGCCACGCCTGCGAGGCCAATGAAGGCGACGGGACTGCCGAACGTGTCGCTCAGGTAGCCCGCGAAGGTCGGGCTGATCGCAGCACCCAGGCCCATCATGGTGCCGACCACGCCCTGGGTCAGGTTGAAGCGGCCGGTGCCGCGCGTCAGATCGGCGATGGTGAGCGGGACCATCACAGCCAGCACGGCAGCGGTTAGCCCGTCGAGGAGCTGGACTGCGACCACCAGGGAGGGATCGCGCACCGTCGCCAGCAGAAAGCCGCGCAGCGGCAGGGCGGCGAAGCCTGCGACCAGCAACGGCTTGCGGCCGATGCGCTGCGCCTGGCGGCCGACCCAGGGCGAGAACAGCGCCACCACGATCTGCGGTCCCACCATGCAGGCACCGATCAGCACCGTCGCCCACTGGCTCGAGCGCGTGGTGAGCACGCTGCCCATCAGCGGCAGCATCGCCGCATTGGCGAGGTGGAACAGCAGGATGCAGCTGCCGAAGATCAGCAGGGGCCGCTTGCCGAGCAGGCTGCGCAGGTCGGCGCGAGGCCGGTTGGTGCGCAGCTCCGGCAGGTTGCCATGCGCCCGCTCGGCGTCGATCTCGCCGGGGGCGATGCCGCGCAGGACCAGGAGGGTTGGCAGCAGCAGCGCTGCGGTCACGAAGAAGACTGCCTGGGGCGAGAAGAAGAAGCCGAAGCCGCCCATCACCGCCGCCGACAGGCCCGCGCCGATCGAGGCGAAGCGGGCATTACGGCCGAACCGCTCGCCGATCGCGGCATGGCCGACCAGCCCCAGGCTGATCGCCGCGATCGCCGGGCCGAGGATGCAGCTGGCAGCGGCCTGCAGGGTGGCGGCGGCCAGCACAGCGGGGAAGATCGGCCAGGTCGCATAGATCAGCGCGCTGGTCGCGATCATGGTCACGGCCACCGCCGCGACCACACGTTCGGAGCGCACGGTGTCGACCAGCGCGCCGCCGGGGATCTGGCCCAGCAGCGACACCAGGCCGGCGATGGTCAGCACCAGGCCGATCTCGACCTGGGTCCATTTCTGCGACGTCAGGTAGACGGCGACGAATGGCCCGAAGCCGGTCTGCACGTCGGCGACCAGGAAGACGAACCAGTCGAGCCGCTTGAGGCTGCGGCGCGACGGGTGGGGCGATGAAGGAGGGGGGAACTCCGTCACCGAGGCCATGTTACGGCAGAGGCTCGAGCTTGCCCGAGGCCACGATCACGATGACCGGCTTGCCTTCCTTGTACTCCGGCGCCTCCTTCACCTGATCGCGCGTCAGCTCCAGCACGACGCTGTAGCGCTTCTCCGCCGCCGGCACGAAGTGCAGGGCCTGCCAGGCGACGGCGATCTTGCGGCTGCCGACGCCGAGGAAGCCGCCGAAGTCGATGATCGCTGCGCGCGCGGCGCCCTCGCCGTCGACCAGCACGTCGACGATGCGGCCCATGTTCTCATCGGCGGTGCTGCGGATCTCGCGGCCGAGGATCCCCTGGACCTCCTTGGTGCCCAGCACGGTGACCGATGGCTGACCGGGCGCGCCGCCTTCGGTCTGCGCCATCGCGGCGACGGCGGCGACCATCGTCGCCAGGAAGACAGCCAGCGGTTTTCCATGCATTGCACCGCCCCCGCAGAATCCGAGTTATCGGATGAACTCTGCGGAGCGGCGAAGGTTGCAAGGTCACGACAGCGCAGCGCGCGCAGCGTCGCCCAGAAACTTCATCATGGCGACGTACGGTCGAGGACCGTGGCTGACACGGGCCACCCCGAGTCCGGCCAGTCGCGACAGTGGGGGCGTGTCCGCTTCGACCATGATGTTCACCGGCAGGGGTGATGCCTCGACGAGACGGCCGATCAGGGCCTCCTCGACGAGGCCCGGCACGAACAGGCCGTCGGCTCCGGCCGTGGCATATGACCTGGCGCGATCCAGTGCCATCTGCACCATGGCGTCAT
>JADHLS010000329.1 GCA_016780605.1 Reyranella sp. | reverse complement strand
TGAGCCGGGAGGACCCCACTGCGTCAGCGAACAGGATCGCCGCCAGTCTCCGCTGATCGCGCGCCAATTGACCAATGCTCCCGAAACTACCCCGCGCGGATGGTAGGAGGCGGCGGCGATGGCGGCAACTGCCCCGGGCAGGCGGGGGTGATGCGGGTCACTATCGCAGGGCGACCCGCAGGCGTTTGGTCCGAGCCCGCGAGACGGCCTTGGTCCGGGGCTTGCTCTGGGCCTGGGCCGTGGCAAGCGCCTCGATCTGGGCTTCGACGCAGCGCACCGCATCGCCCACCGTCGACAGAGACGTCGCCGCGCGGTTGGGGATCTCGACGCCGAACCGTTCCTCGCAGGACATCACGATCTCGACGACGTCCAGGCTGTCGGCGCCCAAGTCCTCATGCAACCTCGTGTCGTCCGTTAGACGCTGTTCCTCGGCCCCGAGGTGAAAGGCGAGGATGTCCCTGACTTCTGCACCAACGTCACTCACCGCACGCTCCCAAGCCGGCCACCCCACAATGGCCCGCAACTTTTTTATACGCTCATGCAGCTTGCATCGGTTGTGGCCATCGCCATCACGACGGCGATTGCGCTTGCAAGTGACGATTCTGCAACAGCGTTAAGCGCGATCAGGCGCGCTGCGGCAGTCTGCCGTTGGAGGCGCGGATCTCGGCCACCGCCTTGTCCCAACCGGCGAGACGCTCGGGGCCGGCAGGATGGCTATCGAGCATGCCGGTCTCCTTGCGAGTCGAGGCGCGGGCGATGGTGACCATGAAGCCGCGCGCTTTGTCGAGATCCATGCCGGAGCGATAGAGGATCACCGCCGCCAGGTAGTCGGCCTCGCGCTCCTGTTCCTTGGAGAAGGAGATGCGGCCGACCGCGCCGCCCAACTGGCCGCCAGCCTTGGCGGCCTGGCCGGCGATCGTCCCGGTCGTGTCTCGGGCGTAGTAGCCGGCAACGGCGCCCAGGGCGCCGAGCAGGATCGTGCCGGCAAGGGCGCCGACCTGCTGGTTGCGCACGCCGGTAGCAACATGGTTGGCCATCTGGTGCCCCATCTCGTGGGCGATGACCACGGCCACCTCTTCCTCGTTCTGGGCGTACTCGACGATGCCGCGATTGACCGTGATCACCCCGCCGGGGCCGGCATTGGCATTGAGCGATCGGTCACCGGAGAGATGGAACTGCCACACGCAGACGCCAACCCGCATCTCGTGGCACAGCTGGGTGGCGGCCGGGCGGATTCGGTCCAAGGCGGCGTCGAGGGCCTGCTTGACCTCCTGATCGGACACCTGATGACGGCTGGGCGCGCCGCCGGCGGCCTGGACCTCCGACTGCGCCAGGCTGAGATGGCCGCTGTCGATCTGCGGCAGCTGGTGGACGGCGCCGGCGCAGCCGCACGCCATACCGGACAGGCCACTCACCCCCGCAAACGCCAGGAAGGATCGCCGCTGCAAGACCATGCCCCCTCTCCCGCTGGTTGCAACTGACCAACCGGACGCTACTCGGCGACGAGGACATGAGTCAACGGACCCAGAGTCGACGGACCCTGCGTCAACGGACCTTGGCGCCTCAGCGCCGGGTCGGGTCCTCCGACACCTGCACCAGCAGCTTGCCGAAGTTGCGGCCCCTGAGCAGGCCGATGAAGGCCTCGGGGGCCTTGTCGATGCCCTTCACGATGTCCTCGCGGTACTTGATCTTGCCGGCCTTCACGGCGGCCGGCACTTCCTTCCAGAAACCGTCCATCTGCGCGAAATGGTCGGAGACGATGAAGCCGGTCACCGTGGCGCGCTTGATCAGCAGCAGGCGCCAGTCGGGACCCGGGCTGGGCTGCATTTCGTTGTAGTGCGCGATCAGGCCGCACAGGGGCACCCGAGCGAAGTCGTTGAGCTGCGGCACGACCGCGGCCTGCACGGCGCCGCCGACATTCTCGAAATAGACGTCGATGCCCTTGGGCGCGGCGGCGCGGATCTCCTTGAACAGGTTTCCGCCAGCGGCGCGGTAGTCGACGCAGGCGTCGAAGCCCAGCTCCTTAACGACGTAGTCACACTTGTCCTTGCCGCCGGCGATGCCGACGGCACGGCAGCCGTGCAGCCTCGCGAGTTGGCCCACCACCGAGCCAACGGCGCCCGAGGCCGCCGAGACCACGACGGTCTCGCCGGCCTTGGGCTTGCCGATCTGCATCAGGCCCCACCACGCCGTCATCCCGGGCATGCCCAGCACCGACAGAGCGGCCGAGAGCGGCGCGGCATTGGGATCGAGCTTCATCGACATGGTGCCGTCCGACACTGCATGGCTCTGCCAGCCCGAATACTCGACGACGTAGTCGCCTTCCTTGAACTTTGGATTCCTGGACTTCAGCACCTGGCCGACCGTGCCGCCAACCATGGCATCGCCGAGATTGACGTTGGCGGCATAGCCCTTGGCCTCGGCCATGCGCCCGCGCATGTAGGGATCGAGCGACAGCCAGATGGTGCGCGACAGGTATTGGCCGTCCTTGGGCTCGGGTACAGGCGCATCGACGATGTCGAAGTTTGCAGCGGTAGGCTCGCCCTGCGGGCGTGATTTCAGCAGCACGCGGCGGTTGGTGTCGGTCATGAGGCCCTCGTCAAGTTCCCGGGACCTTATCCGAGACGGCCGAGAAGGTCGCCCAGGGTTTTGGCCTCGCGCGCCGTGAGGTGGTTGCCGACGGCCCGCTCGATCGCCTGGGCGTAGACCGGCCACATGCGCCGGCGCATCACGCGACCTGCATCGGTGACGGCGACTCGATGGCCGCGGCCGTCGTCGTCGCATGGCCGACGTTCGACCAGGCCCGCGGAGGCCATTCGTTCGACCAACCGCGAGAGGTTGTACTGGGCAAGCAGCATGGCGCGCTCGAGCTCAAAGGGGCGCAGGCCGCCCTTCCCGGCGCGCTCGGTCTCCAGCAGGACGTCGTACCAGGCAAGCGCCGGCAGGCCGGCCGCCTTCAGCGCGGCCTCGATCTCGCCCTGGGCGCGCTGCTGCGCCCGGGTCAGGCGGGCCCATGCCCGGATCACGGCCTCAGCCGGCTTTTCGCTCATGCGGTCATTCTACGAATTCATGCATATGCATCAAGATGCATCTAGTATATGCATTTGCATTAATGAGGAGCCCGCCATGACGCCACTCACCTTGGTCAGCCATCACCTCTGCCCCTACGTCCAACGCGCCGCCATCGCGCTCGCCGAGAAGGCGGTGCCGTTCGCGCGCGTCGACGTCGATCTCGCCAACAAGCCCGCGTGGTTCCTGGCGCTCTCGCCGCTCGGCAAGACACCGGTGCTCAAGGTCGGCGAGCGCGCCATCTTCGAAAGCGCCGTGATCCTGGAATATCTCGAGGAGACGGCGCCGCATCCGCTGCATCCGGCCAACGCACTGCAACGCGCCGAGCACCGCGCCTGGATCGAGTTCGGCTCGGCCGTCCTCAACGACATCGCCGGCTTCTACGCGGCGAAGGATGCGGCAACCTTCAAGCCGAAAACGGACGCGCTGGCCGCTAAGTTCGCTCGCCTGGAGGGGCGGGTCGTCGGGCCGTGGTTCGACGGCGAGCGCTTCTCGCTGGTCGATGCGGTGTTCGGCCCGGTGTTCCGGTATTTCGATGCCTTCGACCGCATCGGCGACTTCGCCATCCTCGCTGGCAAGCCCAAGGTGGCGGCGTGGCGGACTGCGTTGGCCGGCCGGGCGTCGATCAAGGGCGCCGTCGGCGCCGACTACGACGAGCGGCTGTGGAAATTCCTCGAGGCGCGACGCTCCCACCTGTCGGCATCGATGATCCCAGCTGGCGGCCCGTCACGGTGACGGCACTGCTGTCATCAGCGCTCGACCAGACAAGCAGTGGCGCCGTCGCCGCTTCCAGCCTCTACACCTGGCCCTCTATGGAGCGCAAAAAGTCGCAACAGCGAAATTGCCTCGCCTGAACCATAGTTGTTGACTCTATAAATAATCTTGGTTATTATTGACGAGCGTCGGGCCTTCCCGGCTCCGTTCTATGCATCGTTCATCCGCTATCCTCGTGCGGACCCGTTCCTGGTGGGTCCGGCCGGACGGCCGCGTGCCGCGAGGCCGGGAGATCTGGCGGCATCCTGCCCCCAACCTGTAGGGGTTCCGGCTTCCCTCGATCGCAAGTCAGTCGGGCGGAAATGCCGGAAACTCCCGGAAACCTCCAGCGCCGGTGACGGCAGTGCTGGCTCGCGGCGAGCCGCGACCCACTCGCGCGCGGTCGGGAAGATCATGATATGAGGGCAGGCAATGAAGCGAACCTATGTCTGCCTGCCGGGCGCGTGGATGGGGGCCTGGTCGTGGCAGTTCGTGCTGGAGCGGCTGCGCGCGGCGGGTCATGAGGCACGCGCCCTCCCTTTTCGCGGCGTCGGCGAGCGTGCCGCCGAGCTGTCACCCGAGCTCGACAACGACGCGTTCCTGACCGACACGATCGCGGCGCTGGAGCAAGACGACCTCTCCGACATCGTCCTGGTCGGCCATAGCTTCGGCAGCCTGATCGCGAGCCTGGTCACCGACCGCGTGCCTGAGCGCATCGGCCACCTGGTGATCATCGACGGCGGCATCGCCCAGGACGGCCAGTCAATCTTCGGGCGCATCCCACGCGAGATCGTCGCCAAGCGGCAGAAGCTGGTGCAGGTGGTGAACGGCACCGAGGTCCTGCCCTTCGCGCCGGTCGGCAGCCTGATCATCGACGATCCAGATCTTGCCGCCTGGACGCACCGCCAGCTCACGCCGCATCCGGTCGCCTGCTACACCAAGCCGATCCGGATGAACAATCCGGCGGGCAACGGCCGGCCGATGACCTACATCGCCTGCACCAAGCCGCGCTATCCGGTGTCGGCGGGCATGCACGAGAAGGTGCAGGCCATGCCGCACATCCGCTACCGGCCGATCGAGGCCGGACACAACTGCATCATCTCCGCGCCCGACCTGGTCGCGCGCGAGCTGCTGGAGATTCCGTGATGAGCGACCAGCTTCTGATCCTGGTCGCCGGACCCTATCGCTCCGGCACCAACGACGACCCTGGGCCGATCCAGAGGAACGTCGACGCCATGGAGGATATGGCGTTGAAGGTCTTTCGCCGCGGCCATCTGCCGGTGCTGGGGGAATGGTTCGCCCTGCCGCTGCTCAAGCATGCCGGCTCGAAGAAGATCGGCGACGCGGTGTTCGACGAGATCTTCCATCCGATCGCCCGCGAGTTGATCGGCAAGTGCGACGCCGTGCTGCGCATCGGCGGGTCGTCGACCGGCGCCGACGACATGGTGGCGACCGGCCAGCGCCTCGGAAAGCGCATCTTCCGCGACCTGTCGGAGGTCCCCGAGCGGCGGCGATGAAGGCCAGCCCCTTCGCCATATCCGTCAATGCGCTCGGGCTGACGCAGATCACGGCCTGGGGCACCAGCTTCTATTGCCTTGGCGTGCTGGCCAAGCCGATCGCCGCCGAGACCGGTTGGGCGACCAGCACGATCTTCCTGGGCTTCAGCCTGGCCCTGGTGGTGATGGGGGTGATCTCGACCACCGTCGGCCGGATGATCGATCGCATCGGCGGGCGCACCGTGATGTCGATCGGCACGGTCGTCGTCTCGACTGGGCTGCTCGGGCTTTCCCAGGTGCGCGATGTTGCGATGTACTTCGCGGCGTGGGCGCTGATCGGCGTCGGCATGCGCTGTTGCCTCTACGATGCCGCCTTCGCCGCCCTGGTCCAGGTCGTGCCCAGTCGCGGACGGCTCGCGATATCCTATCTCACCCTCTACGGTGCCTATGCCTCGACCGTGTTCTGGGTGATCGGCCACTATCTCAACGCGGCGTATGGCTGGCGCGACACGCTCATGATCTTTGCGACGATCAACCTCGCCGTCTGCCTGCCTCTCAACTGGCTGGGCCTGACATGGCGCGAGACAGGAGAGCAGGCAGCCGTGGCCAAGGAGGCGCAACGCACCGTCGAGGGCCCGGTGCTGCGCGGCAGCCGCCGCACCGTCGGCATCGCGCTGTTCGCCGTGATCATGTCCCTCAACGGCTTCGTGTTCGGCGTGATCTCGCTCCAGCTCGTGCCGCTGCTCGAGGCGGCAGGATTGGCCGGCGCGGTTGCCGTGTGGGTCGCGTCGCTGAAGGGCCACGGCCAGTTTGGTGGCCGCCTGGTCGAGATTTTCTTCGCCAAGAATCTCAGGGCGATGACGGTGGCGCGCATCGCCGTCGGCGTCCTGCCGCCAGCGCTGGTGCTGCTCATGGTGGCG
>JADHLS010000328.1 GCA_016780605.1 Reyranella sp. | reverse complement strand
GTTTTTCTGGACCCGCTCCTGAGCTTCGGCGACGGTGCTGCCGAGATCACGGCCGCGCACCGCGAATTTGATCGGAATGTAGCGCGCCGTACTCTCCCGGTAGATGTATGACGGGCCGATCTCGACGCCGATCGAGGCTACCTCCTTCAGCGGCACGTAGGAGTTGCCGCCGTTGGGGTTGGAAAAGCCCACCTTGACGTCGCCGATGTTGTTGACCGTGTTGCGATAAGGATCTGCCAGTCGAACCGAAACGCCGAACTGACGTTCGCCCTCCAGCACGGTCGTTGCGCTGGTACCGCCCATGGCCGCCTGAACGACAGTGTTGATGTCGCCGGAATTCAGGCCATAGCGCGCCGCTCTCTCCCGATCGGTCCGGATGTTCAGGTTGGGCTGCCCCATGACGTGGAAGATGCCGGTGTCGGTGATGCCTCTCACCTGGCTGATCTCGGCAAAGACCTTCTCGGCGAGCTCTTCCTGTACGCCAAGGTCGGGCCCGAGAATCTTGATCGAGTTGGCGCCTTTGACGCCGGACAAAGCCTCCTCGACGTTGTCCTGGATGTACTGTGAGAACGCGAAGGTGATCCCGGGCAGCTCTGCCGCGAATTCCTTCTTCAGGATGTTGATCAGGCCCTCCTTGTCGAGCCCGGACGGCCATTCCTTGAAGGGCTTGAGCGGCGCGAACAGCTCGACGTTGGAGAACGGCGAGGCATCGCTGCCGTCATCGGGCCGGCCGTGCTGGGATACGACGGTCAGCACTTCGGGATGGCGCAGCATGATGTCGCGCATCTTCGCCGAGGCGGCGACACCGGACGGCAGGTCGATGCTGGGCGGCATGGCGGCCCGGATCCACAGATTGCCCTCCTCGAGGGCGGGCAGAAACTCGGTGCCGAGCCGGGTGGCCAGCAGCCCACTGGCGATGAGAAAGGCCGCACCGATCGCGAGCGTGGGGCCGACGTGAGCGAGCGACCAGCGCAGCGCGACGGTGTAAATGCGGCGCAGATAACGCACGACCGCGGTCTCTACTTCATGGACCTGCTCCGGCAGCACGATCGAGGCGAGGACGGGCGTCACCGTAAACGTCGCCAGCAGCGCGCCGGCGAGGGCGTAGGCATAGGTGCGCGCCATTGGTCCGAAGATCTGGCCTTCGACGCCGCTCATGGTGAACAGCGGCAGGAAGGCGGTCACCGTGATCAGGGCGGTGAAGAACACCGCTCGATCGACCTGCAGCGCACTGACAAAGATCAGGCGAAGCCGCTCTGTCCACCTCCTGTGTTCCGCGCGCGCGGCCGTTGGCGAGCTGGGGTCGGGGCCCCAGAAACCTTCGGCCAGATGCTGAAGCAGCTCGCGCCGGGCGTCCGGGCTGCTCTGGAAATTGCGGAAGATGTTCTCGACCAGGATCACCGCCGAATCGATGATGATGCCGAAGTCGACAGCGCCGACCGATAGCAGGTTGGCATCCTCGTCGCGGGCCACCATGATCACCACGGCGAAGAAAAGAGCGAATGGGATATTGGCGCCAACGATGATTGCCGAGCGAAGATCGCCGAGGAAGATCCACTGGATCAGGAATACCAGCAGGCAGCCGAAGACGAGGTTGTGCACGACCGTGGCGGTAGTAACGTTCACCAGGGTGGCGCGATCGTAATACGGGACGAGCTTCACTCCACGCGGCAGCGTGCCGTCCGAGTTCATGCGCTCTATCTCCGCCTCGACCTTGGGCAGTACCTCGTTGGTGTGCTGGGTGCGGCCCATGACGACGATGCCGGCGACGATATCCGGATCGTGGTCGCGTCCGGCGATGCCGAGCCGCGGCACGTAGCCGACCTCGACCTTGGCCACGTCACGTATCGTCACCGGCACGCCGTTGGTCTGCGACAGCACGATGTTCTCGATGTCGGTGACGCGATGACCCTGGGTCAGGTCGTTGTTGCCGCCATCGTCGATCAGGCCGACGCCACGGATATTGACCGACTGCTGACCCAGTGAGATCTCCCGGCCACCAACGTTGATGTTGGCGTTGCCGAGAGCAGTCACGATCTGCGGGATGGTGAGGTTGTAGGCCTCGAGCTTGCCGAGATCGACATTGACGTTGAACTGCTTGGTGGTACCGCCCCAGGGATTGATCGCGACCACACCGGGGATCGTCAGCAGCCGGCGCGTGACAATCCAGTCACCCACCGTGCGCAGATTGGTCAGCCCGAAGTACGGCGGTCCGGTGATCTGGTAGCGCAGGATCTCGCCGACCAGGCTCGACTGCTGGATCTGCGGCACTTGCGTGCCGGGCAGGTTGACCCGCTGCTGCATATAGACGGCGGCGTTGGCGTAGGCGGTGTTGAAGTCGATGCCATAGCGGAAAGTGACACGCACGAAGCTCAGGCCATAGAACGAGGTCGAGCGGACGTTGACCACGCCCGGCGTCGGATAGAGGCCGACCTCGATCGGGATGGTGTAGTACTTCTCCATCTCCTCGGCCGACAGGCCGGGTGCCTGGGCGGTGATCTCGAGGATGACCGGCGCGGGGTTGGGGTAGGCCTCGATGTTGAGGCGGCTGAACGCAAAGACACCGAAGCCCAGGAACACCAGCACGCCCAAGACGATGATGGGACGGCGCGTCAGGCCGAACGCAAGAATGGCTTTCAGCATGGCAGACTCCGCACTTCTAATCCGGCACGCCCGAGCCCGAGGCCTTGTTGCTGACAAAGATTGCGCCCTCGGTGACGACCAGTTCGCCCTGACGCAGACCTTCGAGGATCTGGCTCATACCGCTTTGCACCAGGCCAACCCGCGCTTTGCGTTTCTCGAACCGTCTGCGGTCGGTGGTCACCCAGACCGACATGCTGCCGTCGGGCTCGCGAACCACGGCCCGGTCGGGAACGGCGGTCGCCTCGAAGGGGACACCGAGGCGGATGATGAAATTCGCGAACATGCCGGCCGTCAGCCGGCGCTCAGGGTCTTCGATTTCTGATCTCACCATGAGCCGGCGCGTGTTGGGATCGATTTGGGCGCCGACGACCGCAACGGCGCCCTTGAATTCACGGTCGGGCCACGCGGTGACCCGTACTGCCAGGGGTTGGCCGACACGAAACAACGGCGCATCGCTTTCGACGACATTCGCCAGCATCCACATGATCGAGGTGTCGGCCACGGTGAAGGGCGCCGGCGCATTGCCGGGCTGCAGGTAGAGGCCGGGGGCCGCAGTGCGCTGCGTTACCAAGCCGGACACCGGGCTCCTCACCACGAGGATGTTGTCCGGCTTGCGCCCCTTGATGATCTGGTCGATCTCGTCGTCGGTCTTGCCGAAGATCCGAACCGTATCGCGAGCCGCCCGAAGGTTGCCTTCGGCGGCTTGCTGATCCGAGATCACCTGATCGAGGTCCTTCTGCGCGCCGCCGCCGCCTTTCAGCGTCTCGGTCAGGCGCTTGAGATTGGCGTTCTGCAGCACGAGGACCCCCGCCGCCTGTACGAGATTGGACGCGGCATTCAAGAGGTCCGGGCTGTCGACAGTGAACAGCACTTGCCCTTTTTCCACCCGGTCGCCGACATTCGCGTAGGTCGCGATGATGCGTCCCGGGTTCGGCGTGAACACCTGCACGAGCAGGTTCTGGTTGAAATCGATGTTGCCGACCGCGTTGCGCTCGATCTGGAATCGGGCTTGGCCAACGGCTGCGATCTTCAGGACGGCGACCTGCTGTTCGGTGAGATCGGTGGAGACGGCTGCGGATGGTCCGGACGCCCGCCCCCGACTTTCCTGCCCGGTTGGAACGTTGAACGGCGGCAGACCGAGCCACCAAAGACCGGCGAGGCCGATCGCTATCAATGCGCCCGCACCGAGCCACAGGCGGTAGTTCCGGCGGGGCGCCGGCCGGGACGAAGGTGTTCCGTCAGTCATGGCCTTCGGCGCTCAATCGATTCGTCATGCGCATCGTGCGTCGCTCGGTTTGGAATGCGCCGGGTTGTCCTTGTGGCTCTCGGTCAACATGTAGCCCACGCCGTGGACGGTATGGATCAGCACGCTCGCGGCCGCGTCCAACAGTTGCCTCCGGAGTCGGTGAACGTAGACGTCGAGCGTGTTCATCGCCCGCTCGCCGTCGACTCCGAAAATTCCGTCGGCCAATACCTTGCGCGACACCACGTTTCCGAGTTTCCGCATGAGCAACTCAAGCACGAGAGTCTCCCGAAGCCTCATGGGCAGGACCCGGTCACCGACGCTTACCGTGCGTCTCTTGGTGTCGAGCAATACGTTGCCCGCACTGAGTGCCTCTCCGCCGAAGCCGGCCTGCCGCCGCAGGATGGCATTCAGTCGGGCAATCAGTTCGTCGATCGCGAAGGGCTTGGCCAGATAGTCGTCGGCGCCTTCCTGCAGGCCGCGCAAGCGATCCTCCAGGCCATGCCGGGCACTCATGATCAGTACAGGGGTAACATCGCCCCGCGCGCGCAGATCACGCAACAGGGCGAGGCCGTCGCGATCAGACAGGCCGAGATCGAGGAGGATCGCTGCGTAGCGCCGATCTCCGACGGCGCACTCGGCCCGTTGCGTGGTTTCGACCCAATCGGCGTCGATGCCGGCCTGCTCGAGGTGCTGAGCGACGAGCTCGGCGAACTGACCGTTGTCCTCGACGATGAGAACTCTCACTTGGTTCGTCCCCTAATATGAGCGACGAACTATCAGTGCCTTGAATCGACGACAACGCTAAAGGCGTTAATTCGCTTCGCATGTCAGACTCGAGAAATATTCCTGACACGGACACGGATGTTCTTTCGCCGATCTTTCGCGGTCATCAAAAGGCAGCGTGCGTTTGGACCGCTGCAGTCGGTCGTGGCATGCCGGTTGCTGATCAGTGCGATTGGTGATCCGCTGAGAGTCGCATCTGCGCTCCCAAGCGTGTGGCTCGAAGTAGCGCGAACAACCTAAACGTGACCTGATGAACATCGACTCGCGGCCCCATTCACACTCGTCGTAAGCATTGTGAAACCTTGAGTGAGTGATCTCCGACATCGCAGCACGCCTGGCTTTGTAAGGCCCACGACATCGCTCCGACGCAATGCCGACGCATGGGTGGCATTTCGTCAGCATGCCCAGGCGGGCAATGGAGACGCGCATGACCAGAACAATGGCTTTGTATTCAATCATTCCCGCGTTCTTCCTGACGCCACTGTTGGCGGCCGCTCAAGCGAGCGAGAGTGCGTATTGCAGCGCACTTTCCCAGAAGTACACGCAGTATCTCGATGGCGAGAATAGGTTGGGACGCCAGCCGGGCAATTTGGGTGCGCGCGCCGCCGTCGAAAAGTGCAAGGCAGGCGATACGAGCGGCATTCCTGCAATCGAGAAGGCTCTAAAGGATGCAAAGATTGACCTACCGTCACGTCAGTAGGTCTGGTCGGAGGGGCGGAGGGGGCTCCGCCTCTTTTTCAGGTGCTTACCGCACAAAAGTCGGGCTGCTCTTAACTCGGCAACCAGACCCCGGGATGTGGTCGCGGCATGGGCGGACGCACCCATTGGCTCCTCGCCGGGTCCGACACGAATGTCGCTATTGTGTCACTTCAAGTTGTTTCTGTTGATTGAAGGGACAATCCACGACTTTTTCTTTTTCGGCAGCGCTTGTGCAGGTGCGGATCCACGCGCGTGGGCAGGCGCGCGTGGTGAGCGCGGGCAGGGCGGCCAACGCGTCAGCGCAGCACCTGTCAGCTTCGTGTCAAGAAACTCTGGCGCAGAAGACCCACAATAACAGCGTATAGACGAAGGAGGCACCTGTGAGACTCCTGTTGATGATTGCCGCTTTGACGCTGGCGAGTTCGACGGTGTGGGCGGGAGCTGGCTGCCCGCCGGGAACCAAGCAGTATTGCGTGCAGACCAAGACCGGCGTGCAGTGCTACTGCCGCTGACGTGCTCAGTCCTTCGGAGTGTTGTCGGCAGGACTTTAGCGCGGACAGCACTTCGTAATCTTGTCGCCGCACGATTGCCTTCATCGCCGCCTTCACTCTCAAGGCTCGCAAGCGGGCCATGAAGGACAAACATGGTTGAAGGCTTGAAATGGCAAGCCCGATTTCTCGCAATTTGCCTGTCGTTGACGGCTTTCGCACATGCCAATGACAGTGCTTATCCCGCCGCGTTGGCCGGCCAGCAGGTGACCGTGAGCGAGATGCGCCAGTCTGGACAGTGGGTGCAATCGCTCGAAAGCCACCCTTCAGACCTCAAGGCAAATGGCTGGCTCATGGCGAAAGCCTCGGCGCCGGTGAAGCGTC
>JADHLS010000327.1 GCA_016780605.1 Reyranella sp. | reverse complement strand
GGTCAAATACAAGAGCGCCGGCACCGTGGAGTTCATCGTCGACAAGAACCGCAAGTTCTACTTCCTCGAGATGAACACCCGCCTGCAGGTCGAGCATCCGGTGACTGAGCTGATCACTGGCCTCGACCTGGTCGAGCTGATGATTCGCGTTGCCGCCGGCGAGAAGCTGCCGCTCGAGCAGAAGGACGTGAAGCTGAACGGCTGGGCCGTCGAGGCGCGCCTTTATGCCGAGGACCCGTTCCGCAACTTCCTGCCGTCGACCGGCCGGCTTGTGAAGTACCGCGAGCCCGCGAAGGGCCCCGACGTGCGCGTCGACACCGGCGTCTACGAGGGCGGCGAGATCTCGATGTTCTACGATCCGATGATCGCCAAGCTCTGCAGCTACGGCAAGACGCGCATCGATGCCATCGAGCGCATGCGACGCGCGCTCGACGAATTCTATGTCCGCGGCGTGTCGCACAACGTGCCGTTCCTGGCGGCGCTGATGGCCCATCCGCGCTTCCGCGCCGGCAAACTCACCACCAACTTCATCGCCGAGGAATTCAAGGGCGGCTTCACCACGGCGCATCTGCCGCCCAAGGATCCGGCGATGCTAGCCGCCGTTGCCGCCGTTGCCGACCGCATCAAGAGCATGCGGCTGGGCAATGCTGAAGGCGGCAGCCGCGTCGTGATGCTCAATCGCCAGCCCGTGGCGGTCGAGGTGACCGGCACCAATCCGCATTTCACCGTCGAAGCCGAGGGCCGCGAGATCGTCGTCCAGACCGGCTGGTCGCCGGGTGAGCCGCTGATGCATGCCACGATCGACAAGCAGCATATCGTCGTTCAGATCGACGCACTGGGGTCGGGCTGGCGCATGATCAACGAGGGCGGCCAGGCCGAGGCGCTGGTGCTGACGCCGCGCCAGGCCGAGCTCTACGCCAAGATGCCGGTCAAGGCGGCGCCCGACACCTCGAAGTTCCTGCTGTCGCCGATGCCGGGCCTGCTCGCCTCGGTGGCCGTGGGCGAGGGCCAGGAGGTCAAGGCCGGCGAGGCGCTGGCCGTGGTCGAGGCGATGAAGATGGAGAACGTGCTGCGTGCGGTGCGCGACGGCACCGTCAAGACGCTGCACGCCAAGGCCGGCGACAGCCTGCGCGTCGACCAGAAGATCATTGAGTTCGCCTGAACCGATGGCGCTGCAGGCCCGCCTCGCCATCAGCGGCCGCGTGCAGGGCGTGGGCTATCGCGACTGGGCGATCACCACGGCGCTGCGGCTTGGTCTCACGGGCTGGGTGCGCAACCGCATGGACGGATCGGTCGAGGCCTTGGTCGTTGGCGAGGACCAGGCGGTTGGCCAGATGATCGACGCCTGCCGCCGCGGCCCGACCATGGCGCGGGTCGACAATGTCGACATCGAGCCGGTCGATCTCGATGTGTTGCCGGAGGGGTTCAGGCAGCTGCCGACGGCGTGATCATGATCTTCCGGACCGCGAGCCTCCGGCTCGCTCATGATCATGAGGCGATCCGGAGGCTCGCGCTCCGGAAGAGCATGAGTTCCTAAGCGGCGGCGGTGACCTCGGCGGCCTCGCCGAACACCTCGTCAAACGTCTCCGCCAGCGCCGTGTCGAGATCGGCCAAGGTCACCGGCAGGCCGAGATCGACCAGGGACGTCACCCCATGCTCGGCGATGCCGCAGGGCACGATTCCCGCGTAGTGCGACAAATCGGGCTCGACGTTGATCGAGAGGCCGTGGAACGACACCCAGTGGCGGATGCGGACGCCAATGGCCGCGATCTTGTCCTCGCGCGAGCTGCCGTCGGGCAGGGGAGGCTTGTCGGGTCGCACCACCCAGACGCCGACCCGGCCGGCGCGCCGCTCGGCGGTCACGCTGAACCGCGCCAGGGTGCGAATGGTCCATTCCTCGAGGTCCGACACGAAGCGCCGCACGTCCTGGCGGCGGGCGCGCAGGTCGAGCATGGCATAGACCACCCGTTGACCGGGGCCATGATAGGTGTACTGCCCGCCGCGGCCCGCGACATGGACGGGAAAGCGCATGGGCTGCAGCAGGTCCTGCGGCTTTGAGCTGGTGCCGGCGGTGTAGAGTGGCGGATGCTCCAGCAGCCACACCAGCTCGCGGGCGCGGCCGGCCCTGATGTCCGCGACGCGCTCCTCCATCGCGGCCAGGGCCTCCGGGTAGGGAACCGGGCCGTCGGAAATGCGCCATTCGGGCTTGTCCATTGTGGCAAAATCGGCACTTCGGCGGCCAAGCGCAATAGGGCGTCTTTGCCCACCCGTTGGCCCTCCGAGTTGCCTTGCCCTTTGGGAGGCTATTTGGTATCCCCCGCCGCATCGACCGGCGCGGCCATGGCGGAATTGGTAGACGCGCTAGCTTGAGGTGCTAGTGCCGCGAGGCGTGGAAGTTCGAGTCTTCTTGGCCGCACCAAACTCGCCGGTTCGATCGAAAAGGTGATATGCCGCCCATTGGGGGACCCCCAATTGGCGGCCCTTTTTGTTAGGGACCTAGGAGGAGGCGAGCTTGGCGGACGAACTCACCGAAAGCGCGCTTCGCTATCACCGCATACCCCGACCCGGGAAAATCGAGGTGGTGCCGACCAAGCCGCTGGCCACCCAGCGCGACCTGTCGCTCGCCTACTCGCCGGGCGTCGCCGCCGCCTGCAACGAGATCGTGCGCGACCCCGCGACGGCCGCCGAGCTCACCGGCCGTGCCAATCTCGTCGCCGTGGTGACAAACGGCACCGCCGTGCTGGGCCTGGGCGACATCGGCCCGCTCGCCGCCAAGCCGGTGATGGAAGGCAAGGGCGTGCTGTTCAAGAAGTTTGCCGGCATCGACGTCTTCGACATCGAATTGGCCGAGCTCGACCAGGACAAGCTGGTCGACGTCGTCGCCGCCCTCGAGCCGACCTTCGGTGGCATCAACCTCGAAGACATAAAGGCGCCGGAATGCTTCTACGTCGAGCAGAAGCTCCGGGAGCGCCTGTCGATCCCGGTGTTCCACGACGACCAGCACGGCACGGCCATCATCGTCGGCGCCGCCGTGCTGAACGGCCTGTCGCTCGTCGGCAAGGACATCGCCAAGGTGAAGCTGGTGGTGTCCGGCGCAGGTGCGGCCGCGCTCTCCTGCCTCGGCCTGCTGGAGAAGCTCGGGCTGCCGCGCGAGAACATGTGGGTCACCGACATCAAGGGCGTGGTCTGGAAAGGCCGCAATGAGCTGATGGATCCCTGGAAGGATCGCTACGCCCGTGACACCTCCGCCCGCACCCTTGGCGAGGTCATCGAGAAGGCCGACGTCTTCCTCGGCCTGTCGGCGGGCGGTGTGCTGAAGCAGGACATGGTTGCCCGCATGGCGGCGAAACCCTTGATCCTGGCACTGGCCAACCCCAACCCCGAGATCACGCCCGAGGACGTGGCCGCGGTGCGCGATGACGCCATCGTCGCCACGGGCCGCAGCGACTACCCCAACCAGGTCAACAACGTCCTCTGCTTCCCCTACATCTTCCGCGGTGCGCTCGATGTCGGCGCCACGACCGTCAACGACGACATGAAGATCGCCTGCGTGCGCGCGCTGGCGTCGCTCGCCCACAAGGAGCCGTCGGAGGTCGTGGCCCGCGCCTTCGGTGACCATGCGGGCAGCGGCTTCGGGCCCGAGCAGATCATCCCCAAGCCGTTCGATCCGCGACTGATCGTCGAGCTGGCGCCGGCGGTGGCGCGCGCCGCCATGGACTCCGGCGTCGCCACTCGGCCGATCGCCAACTTCGAGGCCTACCGCCAGCAGCTCAGCCAGTTCGCCTTCAAGTCCGGCCTGATGATGCGGCCGGTGCTGGAGCAGGCGCGGGCCAAGACCAAGCGGGTGATCTTCAGCGCCGGCGAGGACGACCGCGTGCTGCGCGCCGTGCAGATCATCCTCGACGAGGGCGTCGCCGTGCCGATCCTGGTCGGCCGGCCCGAGATCGTGCGCCGCCGCGCCGAGCGGCTCGGCCTGCGCTTCCGTCCCGGTGTCGACGCCGAGCTGGTCGATCCGTCCAACGACCCGCGCTACGACAAGTACTGGGGCGCCTACCACCAGCTGATGGAACGGCGCGGCGTCACCGAACCCACGGCGCGCAACCTGGTGCGCACCAGCCCGACCCTGATCGCGGCTCTCGCGGTGAAGCTTGGCGATGCCGACGCCATGATCGCCGGCACTTACGGCCGCTTCCGCACGCATTTCGGCCATGTCCGCGAGGTCATCGGCACGCGCGAGGGCGTGAAGCAGATGGCGGCGCTCAGCCTGCTGGTCATGCCGACGCGCTCGCTGTTCATCGCCGACACCTACGTGAACGACGATCCCGATCCCGAGACCCTGGCCGACATCACGCTGCTGGCGGCCGACGCGGTGCTGCGCTTCGGCCTGCAGCCCAAGATCGCGCTGATCTCGCATTCGAGCTTTGGCAGCTCGGACCACCCGTCGGCGCGCAAGATGGCGGCGGCGGTGAAGATCCTGCATCAGCGCGCGCCCGCCCTCGAAGTCGATGGCGAGATGCACGGCGATGCCGCGCTCGACCCCGACATCCGCAATACCGCCTTCCCCCGCGCCCGCCTCAAGGACCAGGCCAACCTGGTCATCTGCCCCTCGCTCGATGCCGCCAACATCGCTTTCAACCTCTTGAAGGGCGCGGCTGATGGCCTGCATGTCGGGCCGATGCTGCTCGGCACCGCCCAGCCCGCGCATGTGCTGACCTCATCGGTGACCGCGCGCGGCATTCTCAACATGACCGCACTGGCCGTCGTCGAGGCCCAGCGCCTGGCCGAGGCCCGGGGATAGCGAGCGCATGAACGGCGAGCCCGACGTTCTCGACGAAGTCCCGCCGGAGCTGGTCCGGCGCGTCGAGGCGGCCCTCGCCGAAGAAAAAGTCGACGACGTCCGCGCCCTGCTGGCCGACCTCAGCGCCACCGGCCAGGCGTCGATCCTCGAGCAGGTCGCCGACGCCGAGCGCGACAAGCTGGTCGAGATCCTCAAGCGCGACCTCGATCCGGAGACCCTGGTCGAGCTCGACGAGGAAGTCCTCGAGGACGTCCTCGACCAGCTCGACAGCAAGGACATCGCCGCCGCCGCCCGTGCGCTTGAGACCGACGATGCGGCGGCCATCATCGAGGAGCTCCCGGAGGATGAGCGACGCGAGGTGCTGGCCGAGCTGCCAGCCCAGGAGCGCGCCGACATCGAAAGCGCGCTCGCCTGTCCGGAGGACACCGCCGGGCGCCTCATGCAGCGCTCGCTGGTCAAGGTGCCCGATCGCTGGACGGTGGGCGAGGTAATCGACCATTGCCGCGAGGCCACCGACTTGCCCGAGGACGTCTACGACATCTTCGTGGTCGATCTGGCGGGCCGGCTCCGCGGCTCGGTGCCGCTCGGCCGCATGCTGCGCACCAAGCGCCCGGTGCCGATCCTGGACATCGTCGATCCCGACATCCCGTCGGTGCCGGCGACCGCCGACCAGGCCGAGGTGGCCCATGTGTTCCGCGACAAGAACCTGGTGTCGTGCCCGGTGGTGGATGGGCAGGGCCGCCTGCAGGGCGTGATCATGGTCGACGACGTGGTCGATGTGATCGACGAGGAGGCTGAGGAGGATCTCCTGAAGCTGGGCGGCGTCGGCATCGACGACATGCACGCCCCGCCGGTGCGCACCGCGCAGCTCCGCGCGCTGTGGCTCACGGTGAACCTCGCGACGGCCGTGCTGGCCTCGCTGGTGATCGGCCAGTTCGAGCATTCGATTGAGAAGATCGTGGCGCTGGCCGTGCTGATGCCCATAGTGGCATCGATGGGCGGCAACGCCGGGACCCAGACCGTGACGGTGGCGGTGCGCGCGCTGGCCACGGGCCAGCTCACGGCTGCCAACGCGCTGCGCTTCATCGCCAAGGAGGCGGCGGTGGGCGGGCTGAACGGCGTGGTCTTCGCCATAGTCATGGGGATCGCCGTGGTCGCCTGGTATCACGACTGGCGGCTCGGCGCCGTGATCGGCGCCGCCATGATCTGCAACCTGATCGCCGCGGCACTCGCCGGCACCTTGATCCCGCTCGGCCTGCAGAAGTTCGGCGTCGATCCGGCCGTGTCCTCGACGGTGTTCCTGACGACGGTCACCGACGTGATCGGCTTCCTGGCGTTCCTGGGTTTGGCGACGGCATTCCTGCTTTAGGTCCTCTTGGGGCTTCGCTATCGTGCCGTCGGAAAGGACGGATGATGGCCCGTCAAGATCGACTCGCCGCCGTGACGAGATCGCATCAAC
>JADHLS010000326.1 GCA_016780605.1 Reyranella sp. | reverse complement strand
CTCGCACTGGTTCGACAAGCGCCGGGGCGTGGCCGTCGCCATTGCCGCTTCGGGCAACTACTTCGCCGGCACAATCTGGCCGCCGATCGTCGAACGCATCATCCATGACCATGGCTGGCGCACCATGTTCTGGTCGGCCGCCGCTTTCTGCCTGGTGGCGATGATCCCATTGGCACTGAGCCTCCGGCGGCGACCACCCGACCATGAAGAGAGCGCCATCACCAAGGTGGCGCGCCGCTCCCAGGCGGCACTCGGCCTGTCGCCCAACGCGCTGCAGGCATTGATCGCTATCATGGGCATCGGCTGCTGCGTCGCCATGTCGATGCCGCAGGTCCATATCGTCGCCTACTGCGCCGACCTGGGGTACGGCGTCGCCCGCGGCGCGGAGATGCTGTCGCTGATGCTGGGCTTCGGCATCGTGAGCCGCATCGGCTCGGGGTGGATCGCCGACAAGGTGGGCGGCGTGATGACGCTGCTGATCGGCGCCACCCTGCAGGGGATCGCACTGGTCTTCTATCTGATCGACGACGGGCTCACCTCGCTCTACATCGCCTCGGCGCTGTTCGGCCTGTTCCAGGGTGGCATCGTGCCGTCCTATGCCATCATCGTGCGCGAATACTTCCCGCCGAGCGAAGCGGCGACTCGCGTCAGCCTCGCCATCTCCTCGACCCTGATCGGCATGGCGCTCGGTGGCTGGATGGGCGGCGTGCTGTTCGACTGGACAGGGTCCTATCGCGCGGCCTTCCTGAATGGTATCGCCTGGAACGTCATGACCGCCCTGATCGCCTGGTGGCTGCTGATGCGCCAGACGCGGCGCGCGGCGATGGCCTAGCAAGGAGATCCCATGCGCATCGTCGCCATCCGCGACATCGTCTCGCCGATCCGCTCCAACATCGCCAACGCCTATATCGACTTCAGCCAGATGACGGCGAGCGTCGTGGCGATCGAGACCGACCTCAAGGTCGAGGGCAAGCCGGTGATCGGCTATGGCTTCAATTCCAACGGCCGCTACGCCCAGAAGGGGCTTTTGGCCGAGCGATTCATCCCGCGCCTGAAACAGGCCAAGCCCGAGTCGCTGCTCGATGGCGAGGGCCTGATCGATCCGGCAAGGTGCTGGGCCGCCATGATGGCCAACGAGAAGCCCGGCGGGCATGGCGAGCGCTCCGTTGCGGTGGGCGTGCTCGACATGGCGCTGTGGGATGCCGTCGCCAAGGCCAAGCGCGTGCCGCTGTGGAAGCTTTTAGCCGACCGGTACAACGGCGGGAATTACGACGACAAGGCGTGGGTCTACGCGGCGGGCGGCTACTACTATCCCGGCAAGGACCTCGACGGGCTGCAGGACGAGATGAGGCACTATCTCGACCTCGGCTATTCCTGCGTGAAGATGAAGGTGGGCGGCGTACCGCTCAGTGAGGACATCAAGCGCATCGAGGCCGTGCTGAAGATCGTCGGCGCCGGCGAGCGGCTGGCGGTCGACGTCAACGGCAAGTTCGACCTGCCGACGGCGATCGAGTTCGGCAACGCCATCAAGGACTACGGCCTGCGCTGGTACGAGGAACCGCTCGATCCACTCGACTATCTCGCGCACGCGGCCCTTGCCACGCAGTACGCTCCGCCGCTCGCCACCGGCGAGAACCTGTTCTCCATGCAGGATGCCCGCAACCTGGTGCGCCACGGCGGCCTCAGGCCCGACCGCGACATCCTGCAATACGATCCGGCGCTGTCCTACGGCCTGGTCGAGTATCTGCGCACGATCGACATGCTCAGGGCCCACGGCTGGTCGCCGCGGCGCTGCGTGCCGCACGGCGGCCACCAGTTCGCACTCAACATCGCCGTCGGCCTGCAATGCGGCGGCAACGAATCCTATCCGCAGGTCTTCGCACCCTTCGGCGGCTTTGCCGACGATTGCCCCGTGGTCGATGGCCGCGTCGCCATGCCTGACGCGCCGGGGATCGGCTTCGAACGCAAGGCCGATCTGTGGGCCGTCATGAAAGCCGTGTAGCGACCGGTAGCTCGGCGCGCGTGTTGCTGCGCCCGCCATCGTGGGTCTGGTAGCGATCGTCCTGGGGAATGCCGGCGCATCCAGCGACGAGCAACGCGGCAAGCAATGCCGCCAGCATCGTGACCGATCGAACGATCATGACGAACGCTCCATCGACGGCAGCTCCGCACGGAAATTGTCCCAGCCGCCACCGTGTGTCTGATAGCGGCCGTCCTTGGGCAGACCGCTGCATCCCGCGAGGAGTAGCAACGCGATCGCTGACGCCACGATCCTCATGACACGGTCGCTGGTGCTCGCTCCGGGATCGGCACTTCGGCACGGAAATTCTCCCAGCCGCCGCCGCGGCTGTTCCTGGCCGGAGTGGAATCTCCTGTCGTTCCGGTCGATGTACAGCCGGCCACGAGCAGCACGGCGAGCGCAACGAGCGCGGTGGTCGAGGAGCGGAAGCGAGGCCCTGTCATGGCTTTGAGATGTGCCCGACTCACTCCGGCTTCAACAGGCCGGACTTCACAAGTTCGCTAACGACGGCGTCCATATCCTTCAGGTGCGCTGCGAAATCGGCGCGGCTGGTGGGCCGCACGTCGGCGCCGAGATCGCTGAGCTTGCGGATGACATCCTCGTCCTTGAGGGCCGCGACCACGGCCGCGTTCAGGACATCGAGCGCCGTCGGCGGTGTCTCGACACGCGCCAGGACACCCGCCGTCGTGCTGCCGTCGAAGGGCTTGGTGCCAATGTCCTTGAGGCTCGGAGCGTCAGGCAGCTGAGCGATGCGCTCGGGGCCGAGGATCAGCAACGGCCGGATCTTGCCCGCCTTGATCTGCGGCAGCGAGGTCGTGAGCTGATCGGTGTAGAGGTCGATCTGGCCCGCCACCAGGTCGGCAAGGCCGGGGCCCGACCCTTTGTAGGGAATGATGTTGAACCGCACGTTCTCATTGGCCTGCAGCTGAAGGATGGCGACGTGGTTGATGGTGCCGTTGCCGGAATGGCCGATGCTGATCGTGTCGGGTTTCGCCTTGGCTGCGGCGAGGACGCTCTTGAAGTCGGCAAAGCGGCTATCGGCCCGGGTGACAATCAAGGTCGGCACGGTGGTAAGCAGGCTGATGGGCGCAAACAGCGGCACCATCGACTGCTTGCCCGCCATGTAGGGCGCGATCCCGAGAACACTGAAGCTGCCCATCACGACCGTGTAGCCGTCGGCCGGAGCAGTAACCGTCGCGTCGAGCCCGACGACGCCGCCGGCGCCGGGACGATTGTCGACCACAACGGTCTGGCCGAGTCGCCGTCCCATGGCCTCGCCAACGATCCGCGAGGTGACGTCATAGTTGCCGCCCGGCGCAAAGGGAACGATCCATCGTATGGGCTTGCTGGGAAAGGCCTGCGCCCGCGCCGGCATCGCCGCCAACGCGGCCCCTGCACCCGCGGCGGTGCCGAGGAATTCCCTGCGTCTCATGTCCAGCCCCTCTTCCCAACCCAGCGGCAGCTGTGAGACTGCCGCAACGGCAAGGCCAGCGTCATCCCGCAAGCCGCGCCCAATTCCGCAAAACGAGCACGGCTGCTGACAAAACTTGAATGGCTATTTATACGACGCCGCCATACCGCCCCATTTCGAGCCCCAAGTCGCGGCGGGTGGGAAGTGGCCGGCTGGGAGTATCCAAGTCATGTTCACGCGTCGCAATGTCCTGCAGCTCATCGCGGTCTCCGCCGTCATCGGCGGCGTTGCCGGATCAATCGAAGGGCTCGCCCAGGTGCGCGCGGTGGCGCAGACGAGTCCGCCGACCACGGATCGCATCGCGCTCAAGGGCTACGACCCGGTCGCCTACTTCACGCTGTCGACGCCGACGCCGGGCATCGCCGAATACGACTATGTCCATGACGGCGTGCGCTACTTCTTCGCCAATGCGCAGCACCGCGACATGTTCAAGGCCAACCCGGAGAAATACGCGCCGCAGTTCGGCGGAGCCTGCGCCAACAACATGGCCAACGGCCTCAGGCGTGAATCCGACCCGACCGTGTGGGCGATCATGGGCGACAAGCTCTACGTCTTCGCCGGCGTGGCCGGCGCCGACCGCTTCCGCAAGGAGGCCGACGTCGCCGCGATCAAGGCGGCCTCGAACTGGAAGACGCTGAAGGACGCGCCGACGCAGTAGTCTTGCCGGACCGCGGGCCTCCAGGCCCGCGGTCCGGCAAGATCAATTGAGCCCCGCCTTGCGCAGGCTTTCCTCAACGCGGCGTTGCAGGGCCGGGTCCTGGAAGCGTGAGCCGAAGCTTGCCAGGTCGAAGTGCGGGTTCTTGAGCTTGGCCTGCTCCATGGCATCCCGCGCATCGGCGTTGCGCCCCAGTTCGGCATAGGCGGCGGCGAGCGGCAGGTCGAGCAGCGGGTACGCCGGATAGCGGCTGCGCTGCGCCTCGAGCAGGCGGACGGCGTCGGCGTAACGCTTGTCCAGCAGGTAAGCGAGCCCGAGATTGAGCGTGGCTTCCGGCCCGATGCTGGCGTTGAGCCGCAGCGCCGCCTCGGTCGTGGTGATCGACTTGTCGATTTGGCCCGTCCACAGCAGCACCGCGGCGCGCGCCAGCATGGCGTCGGTATCGCTGGGATTGAGCTGCAGCGCCCGCTCCGATTCGGCAAGGCCGAGGTCGTACTTGGCGACCGCGGTGTAAGCGCGCGCCAGGACGCTGTGGGCCAGCACGGAGTCGGAGTCGATCTCGATCGCCTTCTGCGCCAGGCGAATGGCGGTCTCGATGTCCTGCTGGGCAAACTCGGACCAGCCGAATGAGGCGCGCTGGAAGTAGATGTCGGCCAGCTCGGCGTAGGCATCCGCGTATTTGGGCGCCATCTGCGCCACCCGCTCCAGCATCTCGCGCGCCATCCGGTTGGAGGAGCGAGTCGGATCGGCGGTCAGGCCGCGGGCGCGCAGCAGAAGATCGTAGGCATCGAGATTGTCGGTCGGCTTGCGCAGCGCCCGCTGCAACGCGATCTGCTGCAGGCTGGTCGCCAGCGTGCCGGCGACGCGGCCGGCGATGCGCTCCTGCACGGCGAAGATGTCGCTCAGCTCGTCGTCGTACTGGTCCGACCAGAGCTGCGTGCCGTTGGCCGCGTCGACGAGCTGCACCGTCACCCGCACACGCTGGCCCATACGCCGCACGCTGCCGCTCACGAGATAGCGCGCATTGAGCGCGCGGCCGATCTCCGCCGGCGGCAGCTCCTTGTTCCTGAACGGCAGGACGGCGTTGTAGGAGATCACCGTCAGCTCCTTGAACCGGCCGAGCGCGCGGGTGATGTCCTCGGTAAGGCCGTCCGAGAAATAATCCTGGGCGGCATCGCCGCTCTGGTTGGTGAACATCAGCACGGCGACCGAAAGGCCGGCCTCGGCGGGCGAGCGCGGCTTGAACCCGGCACTCGCGGTGGCCGCGCCACGGTCGGTGAGATAGAAGACCGCGCCGCCCACAACGACCGCCGCCATGAGGGAGGCCGCCACGAGGGCAAGGCGTCGCAGCGGCGCCCGCCGCGGCGCCGGCCGTGACCCGTTCTCCGACAAGGCAGCGGCGTCCAGCGCATAGACCTGGATCGGCCGATCGATGTTCTTCAGCGAGCGCCAGCCCTGAAGGCGGAATGGCAAAGCGAACTTGTCACGCACCTGTTCGTGGACGCTGGCCGACAGGATGATCGACCCGGGCTCGGCGAGCGCCTCCAGCCGAGACGCCACGTTCACGGTGTCGCCGAAGACGTCGTCGTCGGAGACGATGATGTCGCCGAGATGCAGTCCGATGCGGAACGCCTGGCGGCGCTCGGCGGGAACCTCGAGATTGCGTTCGGCCATGCCGCGCTGCAGCTCGACGGCCGAGCGCACGGCTTCCACGGCGCTGCCGAACTCGACCAGCACACCGTCTCCCACCGTCTTGACGATGCGGCCGTGAAAACGCTCGACCACCGGCGCCACCAGCTCGGCGATGTGGGCGCGCAGATCGACCAGCGTGCCCTCTTCGTCGGCCCGCATCAGGCGGCTGTAGCCGTCGACATCGGCGACCAGGATGGTCGCGAGCCGCCGGTTGGCGACGGGGTCCGGCATCGCGGAAGGCGGTCAGCCCGCTGCGAAGCGCTGGGCGGAGGGCCGCGCCATGTTGTCCTCGAGGATCCAGGGCGCCATCTGCGGCCGCGATTGCGTATTGTGAAAGAAGGCGATCTCTTCCGTCATGCCGGCGAATCCTCGGGGCTCGGGAACGGCGCCTCCATACACCCGGAGACCGGTTCTGTCAG
>JADHLS010000325.1 GCA_016780605.1 Reyranella sp. | reverse complement strand
CAGCGGCTGTAGCCCGAGCCTGCGGCCGTCAGCATCACCGAGTAGCGTCCGTTGGACAGCAGGTGAACGGAGGGGCTGGCCGCGTGGGGGTTGTGCAGGCGGCGCACGACGGCAGGCTCGAGGTCCTCCACCGTGGCGCCAACACCGAGCTCCTCGATGCGCGGATGGGCGACGGCGACGTCGCGCGGCGTGCGTTCCTGCAACAGGAGCTCGGTCGCCTGGATCATCGGCTCGGCGTGGAAGCGCGTGCGCATCACGCCGTCGAGCAACGCATTGGCGAGGGCGACGATCGTCATGCCCTGATGGTGGGCCATATAGGCGCGAACGACCGCTCGGGCCTGGCCGTCCGGCAGGCGGGACGGCGTGAAGTCGAGCGCCTCGTAGAAGCCGTAGAGGCCGCGCCCGCCGATGCCCGCCAGCCGCGTGAAGTTGGCCGCCGCTGCCGCCGGATCGACCATGGCGGCAAGCGCCGTGGCGTAGGGTGCGATGACGATGTCCTCACTGAGGCCGCGCTTGAAGCCGAGACCCGGCACGCCGAAGTTGGAGTACTGGTAGGTCAACTCCTTGTCGCGCGCATTGTAGGCCGATTCGGAGATGCCCCACGGCACGCCACGGCTGGTGGCGTAGTCGATATGCCGCTGCACGATCAGGCTGTTGGTCTTCTCGATCAGGCTGCCGAGGGGCGCGCGCATGACCAGCGATGGCATGAGATACTCGAACATCGAGCCCGACCATGAGACCAGCGCCGCACCGCGCCCGATCGGCGTCACCTCGCGGCCCAGCCGGAACCAGTGGCGGGCCGGCACCTCGCCCATGGCGATCGCCATGAAACTGGCGAGCCGCGCTTCCGATGCCAGCAAATCATAGCAATGGGGGTCGAGAGTATCCTCGGCAACGAGATGGCCGATGGCGAGGAGGCGGCGGTCGCGGTCGAGGAGGAAATCGAACTCCATGGCGGTGACCATGGCGCGGGTCGTGACCTCGATGGTCTGCAGCCGACGAACCAGCACCCCGCTCGCCTCGGCATCCTGTGCGACGTCACGGCAGTGGCTCGCGATCGACCGCTGCACGGCCTCGACCCAGAATAGTACGTCCTCGCTCGCGTGATCGGCCCGTTCGTAGGCCAGCGCGCGCGCCAGATCGGCGGCCTTGCCGGCGCCCGGCGCCAGATCACCCAGCCGATCAGGAAGCCGCAGCAGCGCCGTGGCAAGATCGTCGAGCGCACCAACCAGCTCCTGCGAGGTGACGAGGTGCGTGCGTCGGTCGTCGGGCAACGCCGTCAAGGCCTCGCGCGCAAGCGCCAGGCTGTCGCCCACGCCAACCGCGATCACCGTCGCACCGGCGAGGCCCCGCCGCCAGGCCGCGCAGGTGTTGGCGAGCGCGATCAGGTGCCCGGCCAGGTTGCCGCTGTCGACTGAGGAGATGTAGATCGGATCGAGCGGCCTGAGGTCGGTCGTGTCGTACCAATTGCAGAAGTGACCACGGAAACGTTTCAGGCGTCCTACCGTCGCCAACGTCGCCTCCAGGCGCTCGACAGCCTCAAGCGTGCCGATCCATCCGAATTCGCGGGCGGCGGCCGTCGACAGCAGAAGAAGGCCGATGTTGGTCGGCGACGTCCGGTGAGCGACGACGGCGGCAGGATCCTCCTGGAAATTGTCCGGCGGCAGCATGTTGTCGGCCGCGGTGACGAAAGTCTCGAAGAACCGCCAGGTTCGCCGCGCGATCAGCCGCAACGCGCCGGCATCGGACGGCGAGATCGCAAGGCTGCCGGCGTCAACCGGCGCCGCGCTGACCCAGCGCGCGATCGCGGGCGAGAGCAGCCAGGCGAGGATGAAAGGCGCCGCGACCGGCAACGCTGCACGGCCGGCCTGCCAGACGGCCAGGGCTGCCAGCGACGTGATCATGAGGCTTCCCGCCATCTGGCCGGCGAAGCTCGGCCAATCATCGCGCCTGCTGTTGGATTGGGCCGAGATAGTCCAGTCGAGCAGGCGGCGGCGACTGACAAACAGCCGGTACATGGTCCGGCCGATCGCATCCAGCATCAGCCAGGCCTGATGGGGCAGAAAGGCCACGAGCAGGGCGGTCTGCGACGCCGCATTCAATATATCTGACGCAAGCGCTGAAAAATGACTTCGCGTCGTGATGGCGGCATGCCGCGGCACAAGGGCCGCGATCACCGGGAGGATCGTCGGCAGGGCGATGGTCAACAGGACGAAGCCCGTCCACCCGAGTGACGCGGGAAGCGGCAGGGTCCAACCCGCCAGCAGTGCGACGACCGCCGCCGGTGCCGACAAGGTACGCCGCAGGTTGTCGAACATCTTCCAGAAGCCGATCGCCGTGACGGCGCTGGATGCTTCCTGCGTCAGGCTGCCCTTCACGCGGCCGAGCAGCCAGGGCAGCAGCTGCCAGTCGCCACGCGCCCACCGGTGCTGGCGTGCCGCAGCGGCGTCGTAGCGGGCGGGGAACTCCTCGACAACCTCGATGTCGGACACCAGGCCAGCGCGGGCAAATACACCTTCGAAGAGATCGTGGCTCAACATCGCATTGTCGGGTACCCGGCCGCGCAGCGCAGCCTCGAACGCGTCGATGTCGTAGATGCCCTTGCCGGAATAGGAACCCTCGCCGAACAGGTCCTGGTAAACATCCGACACCGCCGACGAATAGGGATCGATGCCGCTGCTGCGGGAGAAGACCCTCTGGAACAGCGAACCTTCCACGCCGACCGGCAAGGATGGCGTGACGCGCGGCTGCAGCACGCCATAGCCTTCGACCACCCGATTCCCCGTGGCATCGAGACGCGGCTGGTTGAGCGGGTGCGCCATCTTGCCGACCAGGCGCTGGATCGCGTCGCGCGGCAATCGTGTGTCGGAGTCGAGGGTAACGACATATCGGATGTCGGTAGGCGGGGCGCGCGATCCCGTGTCGAGGAATGTAGTATCGGTCGCGCCGCGCAGGAGCCGATTGAGCTCGTGGAGCTTGCCGCGCTTGCGTTCCCATCCCATCCAGCGTCCCTGTGCCTCGTTCCAGACGCGGCGCCTGTGAAGCAGTAGGAAACGATCGACACCTTCGGCGGTGGGATGGCGGCTGTTGAGCCGGACGATGCCGGCGACGGCTGCTGCCACGAGGTCGGCGTCTTCCGGGTTGGTCTCCGCGTTGCCGTCCGTCCAGTCCGACAGGAGGGCAAAATGGACGGCGCCGCCAGGATTGGCGAGATAGTGCACCTCAAGTCGCTGGAGCTGCTCGTCGACGGACGCGCGCGTCGACAGTAACGTCGGGATGGCGACGAGGGTCCGCAGCCCAGGCGACACACCCGCCCTGAGCTCGAGGCCGGGCAGGAGCGTCGCGCCGAAGCCGACGGTGATCGCCCGATTGACCAGCAGCAATGCAGCGTCGATCGCCGGCAAAAGACCGACCAGGACCATCACCGCGCCCTGCCAGCCGGTGAGGCCGACCTGCGCGAGCACGAGCAGTGGCAGAAAGAGGACTACCGCGGCGGTAAAGGAGACGCTCGCGACATAGCCGGCGATCCCTGCGGCTGCAAAGCGCCGCCTTAAGGCAAGTCCGGACGGACGGAACCGCACAGAATGCTCGAAGGCGTGTCGGCCACCACCGATGAGATAATAGCCAGGTTCGCGCTGTCGCTGATCGCCGTTCGGGTCGGGCGAAGACGCGGCGAACTGGAGGGAACTGCGGGCGATCTCCATTTCCGTGAGGTCGGTGCCGCGGGCGATTTGCTCAATCGCCGTGCGGTAAAGGTTGCGTGTGGCGAAATCCATGGCGGCGAAGTCGCTGCCGGCACGCAGCACATCGTCGACCGGACTCACTGACTCGAACAGCTTCGCCCAGTCGACATCGGAGAGCAGGCGCATGCTGGTGATGATGTTGCGCACCGTGACGTTGGTGGCGCCCTGGAGCTGATGCTCACGGCGAACCAACTCATCGGCAGTCGTGCCCGCGCGCTTCAGGTGCTCCTGCAGCCAGTCCACGGCGGGAGTCGCTTCCGGATCCTGGTCGCGCAGGCGCTGGACGAGTTGAACGAAGAAGCCCTCGGAGAAGGGAGCACGCTGGTAGGGCGTGAGCGCCGCCGGGTCGGGGACGCGGTCGTTCACGCCCATCAGGCCGTCAGCCACGCGATCTGCCTCCTCGCGCGCCGTGCGGCGGCTCATGATTCGAACGGCCAAGCGCCGCAGATTCTCCACCAGCACGATGCGCAGCGTGATCGCCACCGCCCACAGCTCGCCGATACTGAGTGGCTGGACGGTCTGGTAGGCGCGCACGAAACGAGTCAGCGCCTCCGGATCGAATCGGCTGTCGGTATGGGCGACGAAGGCCCAGGCTACACCGAACACGCGCGGATACCCGGCCAGCGGACCGCTACTCAGCTTGGGAAGCTGGCGGTAGTAGCCGGGTGGCAGGTCGGTTCGGACCTCGCGGACCTGCTGTTCGACGAGATGATAGTTGTCGAGCAGCCATTCGGCGGCGGGGGTGATCGGCCGGCCCTCGTCGGCAGCCTTGGCGATGCTGCGATAGGCGCCCAGTAGAACGCGTTCGTTGTCGGCCAGGCGCTCGACCAGGGAGTTGCCGATCACCGGACCGGTGGATACGGGCTGGTTCGCCGCCAGGCTTTCGGCATGCTGTTCCAGCCGCTCGACGCTGAAAAGCTCGCTACGGACAGGATCTTCATCATCCCATGGTGAATGGGGTGGCGCACGCCCGAAGGCGCGTCGCAGCAGCGATTTCAATGATTCCCGGCCTTTCAGATCGCAACGATCGGCGCCAGTCCTAGGTTGCTGTATCCGACGACTCCGTCATCTCCAAGGCAAGACCATCCCGTACGTTCAGAGTGCGGCCATCCAGCAAGACATCGACCTCGTGCCTGGCGACCATCTCCTGGATGCCGTACCTGACGACAATCTGGGCGACCAGCTCATCGCTGCTCTCGAGCTGATTGAGCTCTCGCCAAGTGAACCGTCTCCACTTGTGAACCGTCTCCACTTGCTGGCGAGACGGTTCAGCAATGCGTCGCGGTCGCTGTCCCGCCGCACCTCATCGGTCTTGCCGGCGTTGGACATGGCCTCTCCTGTGTCGTTTGACTGTCGCGGCACCGCGCTGTCATCGGACGACACCTCCAAGATGGGGACGATGTCGCCGATAATAAGGGGGTAATCTCATTTTTGGGACGCCTAACCATGCCCGTGCCGGTTCCGCGACCCTGGGTTTTCCCTACAGGCGCCTTCGCCTTGGCATTCGCCGAGCGGCCGATCGCCGCTCCAATCGACGCGAGGGGAGGGGTGCAGAACATCGACAGAGTCGACGACACCAAAATCGTCCATACAATTTGATGGTCCACGAGCCCTTCCTTCCCAGCAGAATGCAGGATGACGAAGGCGAATTCTTCGCCGGCGGCAAGAAGGAGCGCGGTCTTGGACGCCGCCGTTGCGCGGAGGCCGAACAGGCGTGCGAGGCCGAACACACTGGCCCGGTTGAGCAGCATGAGGCCAGCCAGCAAAGCTAGGATCGATGTCGGGCGAGCAGCGACAGTTCAAGCCCGATCGCAATAGACGCGATAAACAGCCCGAGCAGTAGACCCGAGAACGGCGCGACGGTTCGGTCGATGTCCCTCCGATACACATCTGCAGAAGACCGTCGGCGACGACAAGGACGCCATCGAGAAGGCGGGCGATCTCTAGCCGGTTTCCGGTTCTCGCAAGAGAAGGGGCGCCCTGCCGGCGCCCTTTCTTCTTGTTCGACGTCAGGCCGATTGGGTCAGGCGGGCCCGCAACGATGGGATTCCCCCGGCGTTGCGCCTCTGCTCTGCTTCAGCCGTCCGCACGAACCGGTTTTGCGGACCGAGGTTGACTTCAATTCATACCATGGCGTCACCGTCGACCGCCGGATCGACAGGCCAGTGCCGGCATTGATTACCCTTATCGTGTCCGAAGCGGAGTCTAACGATGGCACGCATGTCCCTGGACCGCGACTCCGATCTCCGACTTGTCCGCGTCGCCGCCGTCGCGCTGGTCGGCTCGATCGCGATCCTGGCGCTCTACTACGGGCGCGACGTGCTTATCCCGACGGCGCTCGCCGTGTTCTTCGCCTTCATCCTCGGTCCCGCGCTCACCTGGGTGCGGCGCCTGCTGCCGCTGCCCCTGGCGGTTGCCGTCGTCGTGACCGGCGGTTTGATCGCCGGCTGCATCGTTGCCATCCTCGTGCTCTCCCAGCTCGCCGATGTGGCGGGCAGTGTCACGGCTTACCAGGCGAATCT
>JADHLS010000324.1 GCA_016780605.1 Reyranella sp. | reverse complement strand
ATTCATCACGGGACATGTTCTGCCTCATGCCGGCGGTTGGGCATGACGTCATGACCATCCGAGTGAGCGGCACCGAAGGCTACGGCGAGACAGCGGCCGAGCGCGTCAAGCAGTACGAGAGCCTGCCCTTCGCCCATGTCCATCGGCACTGGATACATCTTTGGCCGACGACGCCGAGTCGCGTCATCGATATCGGCGCGGGCACGGGCCGCGACGCGGCGGGCTTTGCCGAGCTCGGTCATGCCGTGACCGCCGTCGAACCTACGCCCGAACTGCGCACCGAAGCCCAGCGGCTGCATCCGCACCGGGCGATCGCCTGGATCGACGATTCGCTGCCCGAACTCGAACGCGTGCATGAACTCGGCGAATGCTACGACCTCGTCATGCTGACGGCGGTGTGGATGCATCTCGATCTCGGCCAGCGCGAGCGCGCCATGGCCCGGGTCGCGCCGCTGATCGGACCCGGAGGCACGATGGCGTTGTCGCTGCGCCACGGTCCGGTGCCGGCTGGCCGCCGCATGTTCGAGGTCTCGGCCGCCGAGACGAACGCCTTGGCCGCACGGCACGGCCTTGCCGTCATCCACCAGAGCACGGGTCCCTCGCAGCTCGGCGGCCCGGACGTATGGTGGGACCGGCTGGCCTTCCGGCCTCAGAGGTAGCTGGTGACGTTGGGCGGCTCGAACCAGTTGTCGTGCCGGCCATCCATGTAGCGGATCGGCACGTTGGCCAGCTCCTCAGGCGCGATGTCGTCGAGGCAGGCGACGTTCACCGACACGAAGGCGCCGCCGATCGCCTCGACATAGCCCTCGCCGAAGGCGGCGATGCCGCAGGTCTTGCAGAAGCGGTGATGGCCCTGTTTGCTGCCGAACTGGTAGTCGGCGGGGTTGTCCTGGCCCGAGAGCAGACGGAAGCCCTGCGGCTTGATCACCGCGTTCCAGGCGCGCTGCTTGGTGCAGATCGAGCAGTTGCAGCGCCCGGTACCGGCCTCCAGGTCGATGTCGGCCTCGAAGCGCAACCAGCCGCAGTGGCAGCTGCCGTGGTAGGTCTTCTTCATCGCTGGCCCTCCTGAGATCGAGGGAGGTTATCAGCAAGAGGCGAAGATGACCGGACGAGTCGTTGTCATCGGAAATGCAGGATTGGACTTGGCGCTCAACGTGCCGCGCCTGCCGCTGCCGGGCGAGACGCTGATCGGCCGCGACGGGACGCGCGCGCCGGGTGGCAAGGGGTTCAACCAGGCCGTTGTCGCGGCGCGGTGCGGGGCCAGTGTCCGGTTCTGCGCGCCGCTCGGCCACGACAAGGCGCAAGCGGACGAGGTCGAGCGGCATCTGGCGGGCGAAGGCATCGCCGAGCTCATCCTGCCGCGGCTGCCGCACGCCACCGACTTCTCGCTGCTGATGGTCCTGCCCAACGGCGAGAACAGTATCGTCAGCACCAGCGCCTGTTCCCTGGCGCTCAGCAAGGCAGACGCCCTGCTCGCTCTCGAGGGCGTGGGTGCGGGCGATGTCGTCCTGGTCCAGGGCAACCTGGCGCTCGACACGACCGCCTTCGTGCTCGACACGGCACGGCGCGAGGGGGCGATGACGGTCTTCAATCCCGCTCCCTTTTGGCCTGGCGCCGAGAAGCTTATTGGCCGCTCGAGCCTGGTGATCGCCAACCGCGTCGAGGCCGAGCAGCTGGGAGGTGCGATGGGTGATGCCAAGGCCGCCATCGTCACGCTTGGCGCCGAGGGATGCGTACTGATTGAAGGCGAGCGGCGGCGCTCGTTTGCGGCGGAGCGCGTCACTGCCATCGACACGACCGGATGCGGCGACGCCTTCTGCGGCGTCATGGCGGCCGCGCTGGCGCGAGGACTGACGACTGAGGTCGCCATTGCCGCCGCTCAGATGGCTGCAGCGCTCACGGCAACGCGCGCGGGCGCCTTCGCGGCGTTACCGTCGAGCGCGCAGTTACGGACCGTCTTGTCGTCCTGAGCACAGCGAAGGACCTCATCGCCGCTTGCAACCGGCATGAGATCCTTCGCTGCGCTCAGGATGACAGAGTCACATCTCCACCAACGCCAGGTCCTGGAACCAGCTCTGCGCCTGGACATACTTCTTGATCCGGGGCGACAGCGCCCGAGCCGTGGTGTCGTGATAGACCCAGATCATCACCGCGTCGTCGACGGCCTTGGCGTGAATCTTGGCCGTGATCTCGTCCTGCTTGGCCGGATCGAAGGTGCTCTTCAGCTCGACCACCAGCTGGTCGACCTCGGGGTTCTTGTAGAAGCTCCAGTTCACGCCGATCGGCGCCACCTGGTCGGAGGCGAAGAAGCGGTTGGCGGCGTAGAAAGGATCGGACGTCACGTGGGTGACGTTGGTCGCGCTGACGTCCTTGTTCATGTCGGCCCTGGCGCCGCCGCGCCAGCCCGTCATCAGCGCCTCGAGCTCGACCGGCTTGAACTCGATGTCGAAGAAGCACTCCTTCAGCATCTCCTGGATCGCCTCGTTGACGGTCTGGTTGGTGCCGCCGGCCTGGATGGAGATGCGGGCCTTCATCGGCTTGGCCTTGGAATAGCCCGCCTCCCCCATCAGCTTGCGCGCATCGTCGGGCGCGTACTTGATCAAGAAGGTGGGCTTGCCGAACCACGGGCTCGAGCGGTCGACCTCGCCATAGGCCGGCGTCACCAGGCCGTTCATCAGCTTCACGATGGCGTCGCGGTCGATCGCGAGGTTGGCGGCCTTGCGCACCCGGATGTCGGTCCACGGCGAGCCCTCAACCAGCGAGGGATGGTACTGGAAGACGTGCGGCGTGATGTTGGTCGAGATGCGGATGCCGGATTGCTTGAGGCGATCCAGCATGTCGGGCGCCGGGTTGTCGATCATCTCGAGGTTGCCCGACAGCAGGGCGGCACTGCGGCCCGAATCGTCGGGCGCACAGACGAAGATGATGCGGTCGACCTTGGGGACGCGCTTGGGGTTCCAGTAGGACTCGTTCTTCACGATCTCGGCGCGCTCGCGCGGCACCAGGCGCGTCAGCTTGAACGGTCCGGTGCCCGAGGGCTCCATGGCGAATTTGTTCCAGTCGCGTCCGACCTTCTCCCACTGCGCCGGGCTCGACACTAGGAACCACAGCAGCTGATAGGGGAAGAGCGAATCGACCGTCTTGGTCTTGATCTCGATCTCCATGTCACCGCTCTTGCGGTAGCTCGCCAGGCCGGGCAGGCGCGGCCGTACCTGCGCCGATTGCCGCGTGTCGAACTGCGGGCAATCCTTGTTCATCACCTTCTCGAGATTCCAGATCACGGCGTCGGCGTCGAAGGCCGAGCCGTCATGGAACTTCACGCCGGGCCGGAGCTTGAAAGTCCACAGCGTCTTGTCGGCGTCGCTCACCTTCCACTCGGTCGCGAGCCCCGGGACCATCTTGCCCGGCCGGTCCGAGACATCGAGCTCCCAGGCGATCAGCGGGTCGTAGATCGTGAGGCCGGTATACTGGTAGGCGTTGGCGCCACGGTCGGGCTGACCGGTCGTCAGCGGAATGTCGGTCATCGGAATGCCGTAGCGCACGACCTTGTCCTGCGCCCAGGCGGCGCGCGGCAAGGCAAGTGCGGCGGGCACGGCAAGCAGCGAACGGCGTGAGAGCGTCATGGCTTTCTCCTGGCGACGGGAGCGTCAGCCGCGAAGCATGCGACTCCCGTGCCAGAAGCGAACCGTTACGCCCGCCTCACCGCATTGTGGTCGTGCAGCAGCGGACCACGAAGATCGTCACCGCCAGCAGGTCGGCGCAGCCGCCTGGCGACAGGTTGCGTGCGACGAAGGCGTGATGGAGACGCTCGGCCTCGGCCTGCCAGTCGCCGCGATTGCAGCCGCCGTGAGCGAGGAAGTCGCCGGCTGCCCGCCGCACGAACAGGCCGGCATCCACGCCGCCGCGATAGAGCACCGTCGTGTCGTCGACGGCCTCCATCAGCACGAACAAGGTCTGAATGCAGGCTGCATTGTCGTCCAGGCCAGAGGCGAGCGCGCGGCTGTAGGCGGGAACGCCGACTTCGAAAATGCTCGGAAAGCCGAGAGCCGCCTCGCGGCGCGCGCCGTCTAGTCCGGTCCGGCGACGCACGTCCGCGCCATGGCTCGACGCCGTGGCACCCCGCAACGCGTGGCGCTCCAGAGCCGCCCCCCACTGACGCCTCAAGCCCGCCCGGACCATCGCCGGAGACAGGGCGGAAAACCGATCGGCCGCATGCGCCATGGCAGCCACGACCAAGCCCAGCGAAAAGATCGCGCCACGATGCGTGTTGACGCCGCCAGTGGCCGCCAGCATGCGGCCTTCGGCCTCGATGCCAAGCGGCATCAGCGCGGCTTCGAACGAGGCGCTGGCGCGACCCGCCGCGGCGAGACTGGCGAAAGGCTGCAGCAGCGAATCGGCTGACCGGCACATCAACGCGTAATCCATGTCGGCATGCGCGCCCGAGTCGATCGTGCTGACGAGGCCGGGCTTGGGGTAGGCCCTGAGCTCGTCGTAGAGCGCCGCCACGGCCGCCCGTGCGAGCGCCAGATCCGATGCAGCGGCGCCCGGCAGCCGAGCCGTTGAGACAATGGTGTCCGGGCTCATGCCCGCAGCTCCGCGCGGGGTGTCAGCCGCAAGGTATCGATCGACTTCACGAGAACGTCCGCCCCGTCCTGACGCAGCTCGCGCCAATGCACCTCGCCCAGGCCGGCGATGGAGAGTTCGCCGTCGATCCTGAAGGCGAGGCCATCTTCCTGCCGCTCGAGAAAGGCCGCGACGCGGTCGGCATCGCCGGCATCAGCGACGTCGATCAGCACGTCGAGATCGGAACTGTCGCGAACATGGTTTTCACCCGTCAGCGCCTGCCACATCCAGCTGCCATAGACCCTGATGTCGAGGCCTGCCTCTCGGGCAGCATCGACCAAGCGCGAGAACGATCCAGCCAGCGCTGCAGCCGCCGGGCAGCGGGCGATCTCGTCGAGCCGTGGCGGACGCTGGACAACGGCTACGTCGCCGCGGGCGCAGCGGGCGGCGACACGGCGCGGCCGCAGCTCGGGATGCCGGGCATCGACGACGCAGAAGCCCAAGCCGACCCCCTTGGGATCGGCACCACCACGGGTGACGACGAACGGCCGGCCGGCGGCCTGCCAGCGCTCGGCCAAGGCACGGTCCCTGTCGTTGTCGGCCGCGGGCACGCGCGACAACCGCACCAGCGCATGGCGGCGAAGACCTATCATCTTGCAGCCGCGACGAGCACCTTCTTGCGGATATCGAGCGCGAGCTTGCGCCCGCCGCGCTTCTTGCCGAGCTCGGCACGGTTGTCTTCCGGGCTCGACGTGGCGATGGCGCGGGCCAGCTTTGCCTGGACGTCACCCTTGGCCGGCCATACTTCCTGGACGCCGCCCAAAAGGGCGAAGGGATGGGCGCCAAACTCGAGCGACGGCATGGTCTTCGACAGCTTGCGCAGGACGGGCACTGGAATCTTGGTGACCGCCGACATGGCCTCGACCGGCATCAGGCCGACGCTGGCAGAGTCGAGAGCATAGATGCGATCGGCGAACATGCCGTAGCAGATGAAGGCGCCGCCGATCGCCTTGCCGGTGGCGATGGTCACGAGCTTGTGGCGCTTGCGGCGCGCCACTTCGAGGCAGGTCAGCAGATGGCCGAAGTAACTCGCCAGCCCCAGCATCTCAGCGACGCGGTTGGGTTCCTGGCCGGCGCTGTCGACCAGCATGACGATCGGCATGCGCGGATGCCGCTCGATGCATTCGATGACATGCGCTGCGAGCCTGAGCGCCGCAGCATTGTCGATGTAGGTGCCGTCGCAGGTGCCGATGACGCAGACCTTCGTGCCGGCGACGGCGGCGTAACCGGTGAGGACCGAGGCTTCGGTCGAAATGCCCCTGGCGGAAGTGCCGAAGAGCTTGGTCAGCAAGGCGCGGGAAGACGATTTCGCCATGGCCGGCCTACTTTCCACGCTTGGCGAGAGCGGCGAACTCGGGGCCCGACGCCAACGAGGCCGCCTCGATGTTGCGCACGCCCATGGCCTTCCACACGGCATCGGAATCGGTCGTCTGGCCGAAGCGCTTCAGGCGCTGTTGCAGCTGCTTGTGGCGGGTCTTCACCGCCTTGAGCGTGACCGCACTCGACCTGGCCAGGAACTTCGCCACCGCCTCGCGCACCGCCTCGGCCGAATCATGGACCAGGGCCTCGGCGTCGCCCAGCAGGTACTTGGTCTTGCCGCCACTGGTCTTCCAGACCAGACCGCGATTGGACGAATCGTAGGCCT
>JADHLS010000323.1 GCA_016780605.1 Reyranella sp. | reverse complement strand
GCACAAGTGCGCGGACTACCGCAGCTGAGGCCGGTTTCCACGCGCGGCGAGATGATAGTCGACGTACTGGCGCTGGATGGCGATTTGATCAGCCAGATGCTTGGCATCGTGCCAGACGCCCCAGATGAACGAGGAGCCACGACGCGACTGCCAGGGCAGGCCGAGGAAATACAGGCCCGGCTCGGGCGAGACGCCGCGCTGATGTCTCGGCCTGCCGTCCGCGTTGAAAACATCCAGCTCTATCCAACGGTAGTCCGCAACGAATCCCGTCGCCCAGATGATGGTGCTGATTCCCGCTTTCGCCAGATCGAGCGCCGAGATTGGATTGGTTATGCAATCTGAGTCCGGCCCGGTGGCCCTTGCCTCCGGCTCTTCCGGGAGGTCGAGACCGTTGCGCAGGGCGTATGCGTCGGCTTCGTCCAGCAGGGAGCGGAGATACAGGTCACCCTGGTCGAGGTTGTGAACGAGGTCCGGCGCGAAGCTGATCGCGCCGTCGGCATAGGCTTCCGTGCGCCCGACCAGGATCATTCCCTTCGTGGCAAGACGCCGGAAGTCGATCGTATGGCCGCCGCGTACACCGCTCACGGCGATCGTCACGTGTTCCCTGCCCGGCTCCCGAGCGACGGCGTCCCATTTGCCCAGTACGCCGAGCCACCAGCAGTAATCGCGGCCACGATAGGCTCGCGGCGGACGGTCGTGCGGGCCGATCGACAGGTAGACGCGACGTCCGGACTCGAGCAGTTCTTCCGCGATCTGTGTACCTGAGGACCCGGATCCCACGACGAGAATCGCGCCTTCGGGCAATTGCGCCGGATTGCGGTAACCCGTGGAGTGCATTTGCACGATCGGGGCTTGCTGCGGAACCAGCTGGGGAACGACGGGACGCTGGAAGGAGCCAGTTGCCGCGACGACGCTGTTGGCCTCAATGACGCCTCTGGAGGTTTCGACGCGGAAGCCGGGACGACCGATCCTTCTTTCGACCTTCGAGACGTCGACACCGCAACGGACGGGGGCCGAGATCTTCTTGGCAAAGGCGACGAAATAGTCCGCCACCGTTTCCTTGGAGGGGAAATCGTCTGGACCGACGCTCCGGTCGACATCGGAAAACGCAAGGCTCGGAAAGCGATCGTGCCAGGCCGGGCCGTTCGCGACCAGCGAATCCCATCGTTCCGAGCGCCAGCGCTCGGCGATCCGATGCCGCTCGACGACGATGTGAGGCACGCCCGCCCGACTGAGATGCTCACTCATGGCCAGGCCCGCCTGGCCCGCACCGATGACAAGCGTGTCGATCTCTTCAACTGACATTGTCGCCATACCGAGACTGTGTACGCAGCGACGTACCCTACCAATATGCCTTCGTTCTCGGCACGACGATTCTCTGGTCGCAGCGGGTCGGCTACTCCGCAGGCTTCAGCGACGCCTGGCTCATGTCGCGCTCGCCAGGCAGCATCGAGATGGCACAGAAGCCCAGGAAGGCCACCCCCGCCAGGACCATCAGCAGCACCGGGAATCCTGCCGCCTTCACGGTCGGGCCGATCAGGGCGACGACGACGGAGCTGACGCCGAAGCCGATGGCCAGTCGCGCTCCAGTGACGCGGCTCCTCATGCGGTCATCGATGTACTTCACGATCATTGCGTCGGTGAACGGGATGGCGCCGAACACCAGCAGCATGAAGCCGATCGCGGTTATGAACAGCGCCCAGTCCTGGACCTGCGAGGCGATCAGGAACAGCGGCACCTGCAGGAGCACGATGGGGATGTAGATATTCTTCAGCGGATAGCGGTCTATCAGCTTGCCAACGACCAGCTGCGCCAGCGAAGCGAGCGAAAAGATCACGAACAGCATCATCGCGAGCTCGGCCGGATCCTGCACCGCGCCCTTCACGCGCTCGCGCAAGAGCTCGCCGTTACCGTTGGTCGTGAAGTTGAAGACGATACTGCCGGTAACGGCGGTGAAGGTCATGATGGCGAAGACGCGCGCCATCACCGACGGCGGCAGGTCGATCATCTTCTGCTTGCGCTTGGCCGGCGCCTCCTCTTCGCGCGGCACCAGGATCACGAAGGCGACGGCGCAGACCAGGCAAATGATACCGGGGACGATAAAGGCCATCTGCCAGCCGAAGCGCTGGGCGATGTAGACCGAGACGCCGGCGGCGATGGCAATGCCCATGTTCCCGGCGAGGCCGTTCAGGCCGATGGTGAAGCCGTAGTTCTTGGCCTTCTGCACCAGCATCGGGATGCCCACGGGGTGATAGATCGAGGCAAAGGCGCCCATCAGGGTCAGCGCCACGCCGATCTGCCACTTGTTGCTGCAGAGCGCGATGATCAGCGAGGACACGCCCATGCCGGCGAAGAAGATCACCATCATGATCCAGCGACCCCAATGGTCACCCAACCGGCCGCTCACGATCGAGCCCATGCCGAACATGAACAGCGCGCCGTAGTTGAAGGGCGTGAGCTCGGTCCATTCGACGCCCCAGACGCCCGCGATCACGCCCCAGGTGTAGGCGAAGACCACGATGATCCAGTGGTCCATGGCATGGCCGATATTGAGCAGGATCGACGTCGGACTGGTGTGACTCATTCTTACGCTTCCTCCATTTGCCCCCGAGACTACGGTTGGCCGTTCTGTCTGTCTTGCGCTAGACTGCCAACTTATGTCGCGAAAGAGACAATCGGCATCCAGCCGCTCCACCGATCCGCTCGACTATCAGCGTGTCCCTCGGGCCGTTGCCGCGATGCCCAAGGATTTCGCCGCGGGCTTCGTGGTGCTGCCGCACGTCCATGAGCGCGCCCAGCTGATCTACGCCACCGCCGGAGCGATGCGCGTGTCGACCGACACCGGCATGTGGATGGTTCCCCCGCAGCGCGCCCTGTGGATGCCGGCCGGCGTGCGCCACAGCATCCTGATGCTGAGCGAGCTCTCCATGCGCACGCTCTATCTGCGCGAGGATGCGGCCGCGTTCATGCCGCAGGTCTGCCGCGTGCTGCCAGTGTCGCCACTGCTGCGCGCGCTGATCGTGCGCGCGACGGAACTGCCGCTGAATTACGACGAGGACGGGCCGGCCGGCCATGTCTTTGCCCTGATCCTGGCCGAGCTGCATGGCCTGCAGTCCCTGCCACTGCAATTGCCCATGCCCAGCGATGCCAGGCTGCGCGCGCTTTGCCAGGCGTTGCTGGATGCACCTGGCGATCCGCGCACCCTCGGTGAGTGGGCAAAGACGCTGAACGCCAGCGCACGAACGTTGGCGCGGCGGTTCCAGAGCGAGACCGGACTCTCCTTCGGCGCCTGGCGGCAGCAGGCGCGGGTGCTGGAAGCGATGGGCCGGCTGGGAAATGGCGCTCCAGTGACGCAGGTGGCTCTCGATCTGGGCTACGACAGCGTTAGCGCCTTCAGCGCGATGTTCCGACGCGCCGCGGGCGCTTCGCCCAGCGATTTCCGACACCGTCCATGAGTCGAAAGGCCATTCGAAATCTGTGGTTTTGTTGTTTCAATGCAAGCCGTTAGCACACAGGGTTCTTGACGTGACCATCGCGAATCTCCCCAATGCGCGACCCTTTTGGGCTATGGTGTAAACTGTCATTTACCCGGCTGCTGTTGCGGCGCCTGGAGTTTCTGTTGAAGCCGACCGACATCAAGAATCCTGACTACTTCCACAAGGTCGTCGACTGCCAGTGGGCCTGTCCCGCGCATACCCCGGTCCCCGAGTACATCCGACTGATCGCGCATGGGCGTTACTCCGACGCCTACATGATCAATTGGAAGTCCAACGTCTTCCCGGGGATCCTGGGGCGGACCTGCGACAGACCCTGCGAACCCGCGTGCCGGCGCAGCCGCGTCGAGGACGAGACCCTGGTCAAAGGCAAGAAGGAGCCGGTCGCGATCTGCCGGCTGAAGCGCGTCGCCGCCGACTATAAGGACGAGGATATCGGCGGGCGCATGCCCAAGGCGCCGGCGAAGAACGGCAAGCGCATCGCCTGCGTAGGCGGCGGCCCCGCATCCCTCACGGTGGCGCGCGATCTCGCTGTCCTGGGCTACGAGATCGTGATCTACGACCAGGATCCCAAGCTCGGCGGCTTCATCCGCACCCAGATCCCGCACTTCCGCCTGCCCGAATCGGTGATCGACGAGGAGGTCGGCTACATCACCGGCATCGGCAACATCGAGTTCCGCCACCAGAAGGTCGACTCGATGAAGAAGATCCTGGGCGAAGGCTACGATGCGATCTTCGTCGGCTGCGGCGCGCCGCGCGGCCGCGAGCTCGACGTGCCCGGCCGCAAGGAAGCCGCGGAAAACATCCATATCGGCATCGACTGGCTGTCGTCGGTCTCGTTCGGCCACACCACCAAGGTCGGCAAGCGCGTGATCGTGCTGGGCGGCGGCAACACCGCCATGGACTGCTGCCGCACCGCGCGGCGTCTCGGCGGCGAGGACGTCAAGGTGATTGTCCGCTCGGGCTTCGACGAGATGAAGGCGTCTCCCTGGGAGAAGGAAGACGCGATGGGCGAGGACATCCCCATCCTGAACATGCTGGTGCCCAAGGAAGTCACCCACAACAACGGCAAGATCACCGGCGTGCTGTTCGAGAAGGTGAAGGCGGAATACGACGCCAAGGGCCGCCGCTCGCTGATCCCGTCGGGCGAGCCCGACCAGCATTTCGAATGCGACGACGTGCTGGTGGCGATCGGCCAGGAGAACGCCTTCCCGTGGATCGAGAAGGACGCCGGCATCGAGTTCGACAAGTGGGGCCTGCCGCGGCTCAACGAGGCGACCCTGCAAAGCACGCAGCCAAAGGTGTTCTTCGGCGGCGACGCGGCCTTCGGCCCCAAGAACATCATCTGGGCGGCCGCGCACGGCCACGATGCGGCGATCTCCATCCACAAGATGCTGGTCGGCGAGAACGTCGAGGAGCGCCCGGCGCCCGGCGTCAACATCGTCAGCCAGAAGATGGGCATCCACGAGTGGAGCTACGACAACGCGCCCACCATCGACCATCGCTTCAAGGTGCCGCATCGCGCCAAGGTCGAGGCGCTGAAGGACATCATGGCCGAGGTCGAGCTCGGCTTCGATCCCAAGCTCGCCTTCGACGAGGCCCAGCGCTGCCTGAACTGCGACGTGCAGACGGTGTTCACCGGCACGCTCTGCATCGAGTGCGACGCCTGCGTCGACATCTGCCCGATGGACTGCATCACCTTCACCGATAACGGTGAGGAGAAGGACATCCGCCAGCGGCTCAGCGCGCCCGCGCTGAACGCGACGCAGGACCTCTACATCGGCAACGACCTCAAGACCGGCCGTGTCATGGTCAAGGACGAGGATGTCTGCCTTCATTGCGGGCTGTGCGCCGAGCGCTGTCCGACCGGCGCGTGGGACATGCGCAAGTACTACATGGAAATGACTCAAGCGGAGCACGCATGCCGCAAGCAATAGCCGCCGTTAACGACTTCGTCGTCAAGTTCGCGAACGTCAACGGATCGGGGTCGGCCTCCGCCAACGAGCTGTTCGCCCGATCGATCCTGCGCATGGGCGTGCCGGTCAGCCCGCGCAACATCTTCCCGTCGAACATCCAGGGCCTGCCCACGTGGTACGAGGTCCGCGTCACCGAGAAGGGCTATCTGGGTCGGCGCGGCGGCGTCGATATGATGGTGGCGATGAACCCGCAAACCTGGAACGAGGACGTGAAGGAGCTCGCCCCGGGCGGCTACCTGTTCTACGACAGCACCAAGCCCATGCCGTCGTCCGCCTTCCGCGAGGACATCAACATCGTCGGCGTGCCGCTGACGGCCATCACCAACGCCACCTATACCGACGCCCGGCAGCGCCAGCTGTTCAAGAACATCATCTATGTCGGCGCGCTCTCGATCCTGCTCGATATCGATCCGGAGGAGATCAAGAAGCTCTTCTCCGAGCAGTTCCGCGGCAAGGAGAAGCTGCTCGATTCCAACGTCAAGGCGCTGAACCTCGGCCGCGACTGGGCAACCCAGCATCTCGACAAGGACCTGGTGAAGCTGAAGGTCCGGCGCGCCAACAATGTCGGCAAGAAGATCTTCGTCGAGGGCAACAACGCGGCGGCGCTAGGCGCCGTCTATGGCGGCGCCACGGTGTGCGCATGGTACCCCATCACGCCCTCCTCGTCGCTCGCCGAGGCATTCCAGTCGCACTGCAAGCGGCTGCGCCACGACAAGGACGGCAAGGCCAAGTACGCCATCGTCCAGGCCGAGGACGAGCTCGCCTCGATCGGCATCGTGATCGGCGCCGGCTGGAACGGCTCGCGC
>JADHLS010000322.1 GCA_016780605.1 Reyranella sp. | reverse complement strand
ATCTCGGCCACGTGGCGCCAGGACCAGTGCGCGCAACGGCCGCCATGGGGCCGCGGCGGTCACTCGTCCCCGGCCGGTCTGGGTGGCGGCCGATCACCGGGCAGCATCGGCGTGCCGCGCAACACGCCGTGGAATTCCGTCAACGGTTCACCGACCTGTATACCGCGATCGATCCAGAATTCACGGATCGTGTCCTCGTGCTTTCCCGTACGCTTCTTGATCACCGACAGGGCGCGACGGACCGCGCCGTCGGCCTCGAAGTAGCGCAGCAGGATCACCGCGTCGGCAAGATACGTGACGTCGACCGGCGTCTTCATGTCGCCGATCAACCCGTGTTGTGCCACCGTCAAGAAAGTCGAGACGCCTTGCCGGTTGAGATACTGAAGAAGCTCGTGAATGTGCAGGATCAGCGAATTCTCCTGCGGCATCGCCGCCTGGTAGCCGTTGAGACTGTCGATCACGACCGTCCTGACCTCTGGATCCTGAGCCGCAACGCACACATTGTAAGCGAACTCCCCGGGCGACAGCTCGGCAGCATCGAGCTGTGTTATTTGCAGGCGGCCGTTCGCCTGCATGGCGGCGAGATCGAAGCCAAGCGGCTTGGCGCGTTCGAGCAGCAGCCCGAGTTCCTCGTCGAAGATGAACATCGCCGCCTTGCCGCCGGTGGCGACCGTCTGGGCAATGAACTGCAAGGCGAGCGAACTCTTGCCGGTTCCCGTGGGACCCAAGATCACCGTGCTCGAGCCCCTTTCAATGCCGCCGCCCAGCAATCCGTCGAAGGCGGGGATGCCTGTGCCGATACTCTGGCGGGCGAACTTGCTGCGGTGCTCCGCCGCTACCAGCCGCGGGAATATGCGTGCCCCGCCGGTGCCGATGGAGAAGTCGTGATAGCCGCCCCTGAAGCCTTGCGCGCGATACTTGACGATGCGCAGCCGTCGCCGCTCTGCCCCGTAGTCGGGCGTCAGCTCCTCGAGCCTGATGACCCCATGAGCGACGCTGTGCACCGTCTTGTCGAGCGTGTCGGTGGTCAGGTCATCGAGCATCAGGACGGTGGCGGCGTGACGCGAGAAATAGTGCTTCATCGCCAGGATCTGCCGGCGATAGCGCAGTGAACTCTGGGCCAGCAGGCGGATCTCGGACAGCGAGTCGATCACGATGCGCGCCGCCTTGGTGCGTTCGACTGCCTCGAAGATCAACTTGGTCGTCTCGCCAAGTTCGAGGTCCGAGGAGTAAAGCAGGCTCTGCTGCTGCTTGGAGTCGAGCAGGCTCTCCGGCGGCACGACTTCGAAGATCTCGATGTTGTCGCCAAGCTGCCAACCGTGCGACTGGGCGGTGGCCCTGAGTTCCTGAGCGGTCTCCGACAGGGTGACGTACAACCCGCGCTCACCCGCGGCGGCCCCTTCGAGGAGAAATCGCAGGGCAATGGTGGTCTTGCCCGTCCCCGGGCTGCCCTCCAACAGGAACACCCGTCCTGACGCCAAACCACCCATCAAGATGTCGTCGAGACCCGGCACGCCGGTTCGCGCTTTGGAAGTCGCCCCGCCCATGGTGTCGCTCCATCACCTCACTGCCCACTCATTGGGCCGCACGACAGGCGGATTTGCCGGTAGCGCGCGCCTTTTAACGGCGCTGCCGGGCCGAAGTTCCCGGCGACAAGGTCAGCGGGCGTGGGCCTGGACGAGGTCGAGGAAGGCCGCGCCGTAGCGTTCGACCTTCGCATCACCCACCCCGTGGATCTCGCGGAACGCCCGCGCGGTCTGCGGCCGGTGAGTGGCGAGCTCGGCCAGGGTGCGGTCGGAGAAAACCACGTAGGCCGGCACCTTCTGCTCCTGGGCGAGCCGGGTGCGCAGTGCCTTCAGGGCCTCGAACAGTTTGGCGTCCGCCTCGCTCACCACGGCGGATGCAACGGCGGCGCGCTTGTCGCGGCGCGAGGCTTTGGCCGCGGCGGCGGCGGCGTCCTTGCGCAGCTCGATCGTGGCCTTGCCCTTCAGGACCTGCCAACCCTCGTCGGTCACCCACCAGCGGCCATGCTCCATCAGGTCCTGGGCGATCAGGCCGGTGGCCGAGAGCTGGCGGAAGATCGAGCGCCATTCGCCGGCCTTGCGACCGGCACCGACGCCAAAGGTCGGCAGTCGGTCATGGTTGAACTTCTGGATGTTGTCGGTGCGCTCGCCCAGCAGCAGCGCCACCAGATGCTCCATGCCGAAACGCTCGCCAGTGCGCACGATGGCCGACATCGCCTTCTGCGCTTCGATTGTGCCGTCGTAGCGCTCAATGCCTTCCTGGCAGAGGTCGCAGTTGCCGCACGGCTCGGACGCCTCGCCGAAATAGGCAAGCAGCGTCTGGCGCCGGCAGCGCGGCGCTTCGGCGAGCGCCAGCAGCGCACCCAGGCGCTGGCGCTCGATGCGCTTGCGCTCGTCGGGCGATTCGCTCTGCTCGATCTGCAGGCGGCGCAACTGCATGTCGCCCAGGCTGTAGAGCGTGAGCGTGTCGGCCGGCAACCCGTCGCGACCGGCGCGACCGATCTCCTGGTAGTAGGCCTCGACGTTGGCCGGCAGGTCGGCATGACAGACGAAGCGCACGTCGGGCTTATCGATGCCCATGCCGAAGGCGACGGTCGCCGTCATCACCACGCCATCCTCCTGCTGGAAGACGTCCTGGTTGGCGTCGCGCACCGCCTTGTCGAGGCCGGCGTGATAGGGCAGCGCGTTGACGCCGGCGGCCTTCAGCGCCTCCGCGAGCTCCTCGACCTTGCGGCGCGAGGCGCAGTAGACGATGCCGCTCTCGGCCTCGTGACTGCGCACGAAACTCAGGACCTGGCGCGACGAGCGCTCCTTGGGCTTGAAGGCGAGCCGCAGGTTCGGCCGGTCGAAGCTCCGGACGAACACGCGTGGCGGCGTGGCGAAGAGCTTGTCGACGATGTCATTGCGTGTCGGCGCATCGGCGGTCGCGGTGAAGGCCAGCGTCTGCAGGCGGCCGCCAATCTGGCGCGCGAGATTGCCGAGCGACAGGTACTCCGGCCGGAAGTCGTGGCCCCATTGCGAGACGCAATGAGCCTCGTCGATCGCCATCATCGAGACGTGGCTCTCGGCCAGCATCTCGACCGTGTCGGGCCGCGCCAGCCGCTCGGGCGCGACATAGAGCAGGCGGAGCTCACGACGGCGCAGCAGGCCCATCACGCGGGAATTCTCGGCGGGCTCGTTGCTCGAGTTGAGGCTGCCGGCGGCGACGCCCGCCGCCGTCAGCGCCCGCACCTGGTCGCGCATCAGGGCGATCAGCGGCGATACGACGAGCGTGAGACCGGGCCGGGCAATGGCGGGCAGCTGGTAGCACAGCGACTTGCCGCTGCCAGTCGGCATCACGGCCAGCACATCCTCGCCGGCCAGCACGGCGCTCACGATCTCTTCCTGGCCAGGCCGGAATTCGTTGAAGCCGAAGACCGAATGCAGCAGGGCCGATGCGTTGGCGCGGGCGTCGAACATGTTGGCGCACACTAGCGCCGGGCGGCGCTTGCGGGGGAATAACTTGTCAACAGTCGTCAGTGGCAACACGAGTCGCCACCAATCCAAGGCAGCAAAGTGAACGGCAATACCCGCGCACTGCACGTGAACGTCGGGCTCCATTCCGCCGCATTCCATTCACGATGAGTTCGCGTGCGCGCGCTCGCCGCATCGAGGGACGTTCCTTCCCCGCTTCACGTACTGGTCATGGTCAACAGTCGTGGAGTCGATCAATGCGTATGCGTACTACATTCGCACTGGCCATCGCAGCCGTCGTGACGGCGGCAGCGCCCGTCGCCGCACAGCAGCAACCGCCGGCCGCGTCGTGGAGCGGCTTCTACGCCGGTCTCAATGCGGGCGGCCTGTTCGGAAATACCTCGGTGCCGCCGAATGGCGGCTTCGGCGGCGCCTCCGGCACCGGCAGCGGCTTCGCAGGCGGCGTGCAGGGTGGCTACAACTACCTCTTCGGTCCCGTCATCCTCGGCGGCGAAGTCGACTTCCAGGATTCGACCTACGCCGCGGGGCTGAGCGGCGGCCCCGGTCGCTTCGGCAACAACAGCGCCACCGAACGGACGCCGTGGTTCAGCACCATGCGTCTTCGTGCCGGCTATGCCGTGGGCTCGGTGATGCCTTACGTGACCGGCGGCGCGGTGTGGGGCCAGCACAGCATCGACGGGCCGTTCGGCAACAGCGTCAACTACTGGACCTGGACCGTCGGCGGCGGCGTCGAGTGCATGATCAGCGATCGTTGGTCGACCAAGATCGAGTACCTCTACATGGGTGCGCCGAGCGTGTCGTTGTTTCCCGGCGAGACTGGCAACGGCAATCTGATCCGGGTCGGCGTGAACTATCACTTCTAGTGTTTGCCGGGAGCGCGTCACTTCAGTGGCGCATCATGTCCTGTCTCGACACCGTATGAGCGGCACTGGAGTGCCGCGCTCCCGGCATGAGTCAGTGCCGCGCGGCTTGGCCTCCGTCGAGCGTCATCACCACACCGCTGATGTAGCTCGCGCGGTCCGATGCCAGGAACACCGCGAGGTCGGCGACCTCATCGGGCTCGGCGGCGCGGCCGAAGGGCATGTGCTTGGTGAGCTCGGGCCAGCGCTCGGGATCGCCGAACTTCTGCTCGGCCTGGCCGCGCAGCAGGGTGAGCATGCGGTCCGTGCGCGTGGCCGGCGGGTTGATCGCTACCACGCGCACGCCGTGATCGACGCTGCGCGAGCCCACGGCGCGCGTGAAGGCCATCAGACTGGCATTGCCCATCGTGCCGGTGACATAGTCGTAATTATAGCTCTCGCCCGCGAGACCAATGATGTTGACGATGGCGCCCTTCTTGCGCGCGTACATCTTCTCCAGCATGGCGCGCGTGGCGTTGATGTAGCCGAAGACCTTCAGCTCCCAGGACTCGCGCCACTTGGGCTCGGTCATGGCGAAGATGTCGCCGCGCGGGATGGCGCCGGCATTGTTGACCAGGATGTCGGCATGGCCGACGGCGTCGACCACCGAGCGGACCGTGTCGCCCTTGGAGAAGTCGGCGGCATGGATCTCGACCGGCACGTTGTGCCGCGCTCGGATCTTCTCCCGCGCCGATTCTAGCGAGTCTTTCGATCGCGAGGCGATGTGGACGGCGCAGCCTTCGCTGGCGAAGGCCATGGCGCAGGCAAAGCCGATGCCGCGGCTGCCGCCGGTGATGAGGACCGTCTTGCCGGAGAGCTTCATATCCATGGGGCGTTTCCTTTCGGGCTGGACGTTATCATAGGATGTCCCGCGGCACGGAGGACTCGATGATCAAAGGAAGTTGCGCCTGCGGCACCGTCCGCTTCGAGATCGAGGCGGCGCGGTCGATGACCCACTGCCATTGCGTGAATTGCCGCAAGCTCACCGCGGCGAGCGTCGCGACCTACGTCCATGTCGAGAAGGACAAATTTCGCTGGCTGGCCGGCGAAGACAACATCAGCACCTACGAATCATCGCTGGGCAGCTTCCGCAAGTTCTGCCGGACCTGCGGCTCGATGGTTCCCGGGCAGGCGCCGTATCTCCCGACAGTGAGCATCCCGGCCGGCCTGTTCGACAACGATCCGGGCGTGCGGCCGCGCCTGCACGTCTTCACGTCCTCCAAGGCGCCGTGGCACGAGATCACCGACGATCTACCGCAGTACCCGAAGTGGGTGCCGGGGTTCGAGCCGAAGTTGGCGACGTGACGACCGTCACCTCAAGCTGGTCATGTTCCTCTCCCCCTTGGGGGAGAGGAACATGAGGCGCGGACTTCTGGCTACAATGCCTAGAGCCGATACGTACTGTCGATCCGCGCCTGGCCGTCGTCGGTCCTGACTCGACCGTCCTTGGCCATCTGGATGAGATGCGCCAGCATCGAGCGGCCAGCAGCGGCGTGCAGGTGGATCGGCGTGTCGGCGTAGTTCTTGGCCACCATCTGCGGGATGGTCTGCGGCCCTTCCTTTAGCCGCGCCATGATCTGGGCTTCGCGGCCAAGCCGATGCTCGATGTAGGACTGCACGAACGGGACGGGATTGCGGATCTCGGCCCCGTGCGTGGGGATGTACAGCGCCTCATCGCGCGGCAGGAGCTTGCGCAAGGACGCGAAGTAGTCCGCCATGTTGCCGTCGGGCGGCGAGATCACCGCCGTCGACCAGCCCATGACGTGATCGCCCGACAGCAGCGCCTTGTCTTCCTTCAGGGCAAAGCAGAGATGGTTGGAGATGTGACCAGGCGTATGCACGGCCTCGACGTTCCAGCCATCGCCCTGGATCACGTCGCCGTCGTTGA
>JADHLS010000321.1 GCA_016780605.1 Reyranella sp. | reverse complement strand
CATCAACTACTTCTTCTTCGTGGCCGAGGAGCTGCGCGAGATCATGGCGCGGCTGGGCTTCCGGACGCTGAGCGAGATGATCGGCCGCGCGGACCGCCTCGACATGAAGCGCGCCGTCGACCACTGGAAGGCGGGCGGCGTCGATCTTGGCAAGCTGCTGCACGTGGCGCCGGCCAAGCAGGGCGTCGCGATCTGGAATTGCGAGACGCAGGACCACGGGCTCGACAAGGCGCTGGACCATAAGCTGATCGCGGCCGCTCAGCCCGCGCTGGAGAAGGGCGAGCCCGTGCTGATCGAGCAGACGATCGGCAACGTCAATCGCACCGTCGGCGCCATGCTGTCGGGCGAGGTCGCCAAGCGGCGCGGCCATGCCGGCCTGCCCGAGGACACGATTTCGGTCCAGCTCACGGGTACCGCCGGCCAGAGCTTCGGGGCGTTCCTGGCGCACGGCGTGTCACTCGAGCTCTCGGGCGACGCGAACGATTATGTCGGCAAAGGCCTGTCGGGCGGCCGCGTCGTCGTGCGCCAGCCCAAGGGTTCCCGGCGCGATCCCTTGCAGAACATCATCGTCGGCAACACGGTGCTCTACGGCGCGATCGGCGGCGAGGCCTATTTCGAGGGCGTCGCGGGCGAACGCTTCGCCGTGCGCAACTCGGGCGCCGTGTCGGTGGTCGAAGGCACCGGCGACCATGGCTGCGAGTACATGACCGGCGGCGTCGTGGTGGTGCTCGGCGACACCGGGCGCAACTTCGCGGCCGGCATGTCGGGCGGCATCGCCTATGTCTACGATCCCAGGGCGCGGTTCGGCGATCTCTGCAACATGGCGATGGTCGAGCTCGAGCCGGTCGGCGTGGCGTCCGCCGACAAGGAGGCGCCGGGCCGGCCGCATCAGCGCGCTATAAGCGCCGACGACAACGGCATGGGCGACGTGCTGCGCTTCGACGCCGAGCGCCTGCGCATCCTGGTGGAGCGCCATCTGCTGCACACCAGCAGCGCGCGCGCCCGAGAGCTGCTGGACGACTGGGACAATGCGCTCAAGAGCTTCATCAAGGTGATGCCCAAGGATTACAAGCGCGCGCTCCTGCAGGCGCGTGAACGGGCGGCGGCGAAAGCGGTCGCGGCGGAATGAGGATGACGCCCGTTGCCACCCTTCGAGACGCGCGCTGCGCGCGCTCCTCAGGGTGAGGTGATCGGGTAACAGCACGACCTCATGCTGAGGAGGCCGCGCAGCGGCCGTCTCGAAGCATGGGCAACAGGGGGGAGTAGCAGAGCCAATGGGTCAGCCCACCGGCTTCCTGGAGATCGAGCGCAAGGAGCGGCCCTACGAGAAGGTCGAGGCGCGCCTGAAGCACTGGCGCGAGTTCGTGCTGCCGCTGCCGCCGGCCGAGGTGTCGAAGCAGGGCGCGCGCTGCATGGATTGCGGCATACCCTTTTGTCACAACGGCTGTCCGGTCAACAACATCATCCCGGAGTGGAATGAGCTGGTGCGGCGCGACCGCTGGCAGGACGCGCTCGAGGTGCTGCACTCGACGAACAACTTCCCGGAGTTCACCGGCCGCATCTGCCCGGCGCCCTGCGAGGCCTCGTGCACGCTGAACATCGACGACAATCCGGTGACCATCAAGACTATCGAATGCTCGATCGTCGATCGCGGCTGGCAGGAAGGCTGGGTCGTTCCGCTGGTGCCGGCGAAGAAGACCGGCAAGCGCGTCGCCGTCGTGGGCTCGGGCCCGGCCGGCATGGCCTGCGCCCAGCAGCTGGCGCGCGCCGGTCACGCGGTGACGCTGTTCGAGAAAGCCGACCGCATCGGCGGGCTGCTGCGCTACGGCATCCCCGACTTCAAGATGGAGAAGCGCCTGATCGACCGGCGCATGCGGCAGATGGAGGCCGAGGGCGTCGAGTTCCGCACCGGTGTCGAGGTCGGCGCGACGCTCTCGATCAAGTCGCTGCTCGAAGGCTATGACGCGGTGGCCCTGACTGGCGGCGCCGAATGGCCGCGCGACCTCGAGGTGCCGGGCCGCGAGCTTTCAGGCATCCACTTCGCCATGGATTTCCTGACCCAGCAGAACAAGCGCGTGGCGGGAGACGACGAGGCGCGTGCCGCGCCCAAGGGCACGCTCTCGGCCAAAGGCAAGCACGTCGTGGTGATCGGCGGCGGCGACACCGGCTCTGACTGTGTGGGCACCTCCAACCGCCAGGGTGCCGCTTCGGTGACCCAGCTCGAAGTCATGCCGCAGCCGCCGGAGCGCGAGAACAAGGCGCTGACTTGGCCCGACTGGCCGCTCAAGATGCGTACCTCGTCCTCGCATGAGGAAGGCGCCGACCGCGACTTCGCCGTGCTGACCAAGCGCGCCACGGGCAAGGGCGGCAAGATCACCGCGCTCGAGTGTATGCGCATCGACTGGGTCAAGGGCGCCGACGGCCGCATGGCAATGAAGGAACTCGAGGGCAGCGCCTTCGAGCTCAAGGCCGACCTGGTGCTACTGGCCATGGGCTTTTTAGGCCCGCGGCGGCCCGGCATGCTGGAGCAGGCAGGCGTAACTCTCGATGCGCGCGGCAACGTTGCGGCCAACGTGGCCGACTACAAGACCAGCGTGCCGAAGCTCTTCGCTGCGGGCGACATGCGGCGCGGCCAGTCGCTGGTCGTGTGGGCGATCCGCGAGGGCCGCCAGTGCGCGCGGTCGATCGACGAGACGCTGATGGGCACGACGACGTTGCCTCGATAGCGGAAACGCTTCGAACCGGATCGCCCGGTGGCGGATCAGGCGCGACGGGCCGATCGCGAATCCGATCATGAACGCCATCGCGGCCGCGCAGGCCGAGCTCGGTCAGTCGCTGCCCTCGGACAGGGCAGAGCCTCAGACTGTCTTCGGCATCCTGGGAAAGACGACTACCTCTCTTCTTCGATGTGAACCTGGATCTTGCCGGCTGCCACGGCGGCCTTCAGGGCGGCGTGGTCGCGTTCGGCTTGATCGGCGTAGTCAACCGCGAAATTGCCCATCGCCCTGTCGAAGGCGTCGCTGGTGCCGAGATAGCCACTCAGCAGCCACGGGTGGCTGGCCCGACCGTGGGCGCGCGCCAGAGCCCAGCCGCACATCCTGCCGTAGAGTTCCAGCATGCTGCGATTGAAGGTCTCGACCAATGGCTTGATCTTCGCGTCACGCAACTGGCGTACATAGAGGTGACGGCCTTCCAAACCGGTCGTCCAACCGAGAAAGATATCCGAGGATGACTGCATCAGACGTTGCCCTGCGACCACACGCTGCCCGGAGTGACCATAGAGGCTTTTGCCGGCGTAGGGCTCCAGCACCGACGCAACGGCTTGCTTGAATTGGAGAAATAGCGGCTGGTTCGAAGACGACATGAACAGGCCAATCGAACAATACCGTCCGACGCTTCCCACTCCCACGACCTTGATGGCCACGTCGACCAATCGGTAGCGGTCGAGCAGGGCCTTCCTGTCGTCGGAAAGGGTCTCGCGATAGTCAGCCAGGATCTTTTCAGCTTGCGCTCTGAAGTCTTCCTCGCGCTGAAAGTCTGGATGAAAGATGAGCGGTGGCTGGTCCTTGATGTGCACCTGTCCGCCGACCATTTCGGCCAGCTTCGGGTAATCCACGTCCGCCGCCTGGTCCTCCTTGGCCTTCTCGATCCTGCGGCGCACCCGCTTCTGCACCGCCGGGTCGTCGATCATGGTGAGGAAATCCTCAGCGCTGATGCTCTCGTACCACGCCTCGAGCGGGCTCATCTCTGCCACCTCGCGCAGCCGCTCGCGATAGCTGCGGGCGCAACTCACGGCCGCGTCGCGACCTGCAGCGTCCGACAGGCCGTTCGACCTGGCGGCGAGCACGAACGACGCGACCAACCGCTTGACGTCCCATTCCCAAGGTGCCGGCAGGGTCTCGTCGAAGTCGTTGATATCGAAGTTGATACCTCGTTCGGGTGTGGCGAAGCCGCCGAAATTGAGCAGGTGACAGTCGCCGCAGGCCTGGACTCGAACGCCCATCGAGGGAGTGGTGGCAAGGTCGGCGGCCATGACACCTGCGGACCCTCGGTAAAAGGTGAACGGCGTCTGCAGCATCCGGCCATAGCGGATCGGCGTGAGCTCGGGCATGCGCCCAGCGTCGGAGGCATGAAGAAGCTCGAGCGGGTCCGCTCGATCCTTGGCTCGCTTCCACACGCCCTGGCTCGCCCGCGGGACCGTGTCGCGCAGGCGCTTGCCGGCCGCGATGAGATCGTCGGCGGGCACGGAGTGCGCTGGGCGCTTGGTTTCCGGCACTTCGCGCGAGGTTTGCAGTCTGGTCACGTTGCTCGTGGTCATGAAGTCCAGATTTGCTACCCAAGACGACCAGGTCATTGACGCAAATCAAGCAGCGGCCGCCATGTCCGCGCTAGTTAAAGTGCGCGCGCCGCCTCGACCATCGCCAGGTAGAGCGCGAACAGGAAGCCCGCGACCACCGGAAGGACGATGCCCGAGCCGCCCTTGTGCAGGGCCTCGGGAATCATGGCGTGGGTGACCAGCGCCAGGATTGCACCGCCGGCGACGGCCTGGGCCAGCACGGCGCTGCTGCTGGTGCCGCCGATCAGCACGCGGCCGGCGACCGCGGCAACGATGCCCGCAACGATCACGGTCGACCATAAGAGGAAAATGGTCCGGTTGGTGTAGCCGGCACGGCGCAGCATGGCGGCGCTGGCTGCCGCCTCGGGGATGCCGCCCAGGAACATGCCAATGAGCAGCGTCGCCGACAGGCTCTTGAAGTCCGAGAACTTGGCGCCGATCACCAGGCAGCCCGGGATGGTGTCGAGGATATTGCCGAACACGATGGCGAGCCCGACGCCGCGGCCGGCCTTGGCTTCCTGCAGCAGCCGGTGGGCCTCGGCGCGGCTTACATGGTCGATGCTGTCGCGCGCGGCCTTCGCCCATACCGCCGGGTTGACGTTGCGCCGGAGGTTGGTGAGGGCGCGCTCGTGGCTGAGCTTGCGCACCTGGTCGGCGACATAGTGATCGTTGGCGACCAGTGTGTCGAAATCGTCCTTGGCGACGAGCAGCAGCAGGGCGTCGGTCTCGGCGCGCACTGTCGCGGTGCGGGTGCCGCCGCTCAGCAGCGCCATCTCGCCGAACGCATCGCCCTCGCCGAGCTTGGCGAGCGGCTGATCCTGGTCGTCCAGCACCTCCAGCGCACCCGAGACGACGACGTAAAGCGCATCGCCCGGATCGCCATGGCGGAACACGATCTCGGCCGGCTTCACCGAGCGTTCGCGCACATGCTCGAGCAGCGGCTCGAGGTGGGTCGACGGCAGGTTCCGCAGCAGCGTGCATTTCGACAGGTAAGCCAGGTGACGGCTCGCCTCCTGTCGCTTCCTGTTGCGCGCATATTCGAGGAAGCGCGAGGGATAGCGCAGTGCCGCGCCCTTCTCGTCGAGGAACAGCGAGGTGAGGTAGTAGATCACCGCGCCGGAGGCAAAGCCGCCGGCGATCGAGAACCAGGCAACCTGCAGCTGGGCGCCGCGGCGCGTCAGCTCGGCCGCGCCCTCGAAAGCAAGGTCGATGGCGAGCGAGGCGATCAGCGATCCGGCAGCGAAGGCCAGGATTGCGGCGAGGACTTTCTTGGGCGCGGGCAGGTAGAGGCCGAGCGCCGCCCCCATCATCACCGAGCTGGTGGTCACCAGGCCGAGCAGGGCCGCTTGCAGGATGATCATGGTTGAAATGCCCGTATGGCCATTCGTCGCGCTTTCAGTCTCTACGAGAATTGTCTTACAGTTCGTCCAGCGTCGGTGGCAGGCTTTTCGGGGGCGAGCCGCCAGGTTTTACCGGGGTATCAATGAAGCTGCTGCTGATCCAGGGCGCCAACATGGAGTATCTGGGCCGCCGCCAACCTGAACTGTACGGCACTGTCACCGCCAAGGAACTGGACGCCCTCCTGCGCCGCCAGGCGCGGGCGCTCGATGTCGAGCTGGACATCGTCTACACCAACATGGAGGGCGAGGCGGTCTCGGCGATCTACAGGGCGGACCGGGCAAATGTCGACGGCATCTTGTTCAACCCAGCAGGCTTCCTGCACGCAGGCCACGCGCTGCGCGACTGCCTGCGCTCGATCCGCGCCCCCGCCATCGAGATCCATATCACCAATATCGAGAAGCGCGGCTTCCACTCGATCACGGCGGAGGCCTCGATCTGCATGATCGCAGGCTTCGGCGTCGATTCCTACGTGCTGGCGCTGGACGCCATGGTGTCCCGCCTGCGCCGGCCCAAAGCCTGACCGGCTCTAGCCGGCCGTCTCGCGCAATCGCGCTGCGTAGCCGCGCGAGACGGAGACGCC
>JADHLS010000320.1 GCA_016780605.1 Reyranella sp. | reverse complement strand
GAAGCCGCCGTTGCGTCCCGACGCGCCCCAGCCGATGCGGTGGCGCTCGATCAGCACGACCTTCAGCCCGCGCGTCGCCAGCAGGCGCGCCGTATGCAGGCCGGCGAAGCCTGCGCCCACCACTGCGACATCGGCTTTCACCCGGCCGTTCAGCGCCGGCCGGTCGGGTGCAGCGTCGCGGGTGGCCGCGTACCAGCTCGCGGGATAGGCCCCAGCGCTCATGACGTGCTCACGACATGCTCATGATGCGACCGCCGCGCCGTCGCTGCGGGGATCGGCGCCGCCGATGCGCTCACCGGTCGCCGGATCGATGGTGATGCCGTTGGCATGTCCGGCGCGCTCGCTCCAGTCACCCCAGCGGTCGAGGATGTGGCCGCGGCGGCCGAGCTCGTCGATGGTCTCGCGTGGGAATCGCGCCTCGATGTGCAAGGTGTCGCGCTCCTCGAGGAGACCGAACCGGCCCGACAGGAAGCGCGGCATGTCGAGCGCCTGCTGGATGTCGAGCCCATGGTCGATCAGGGCGCTGTAGACCTGCATGTGGATCTGCGGCTGGCCGTCGGCGCCCATGCAGCCCACCACGGCCCACAGCCTGTCGTCGCGGAAGGCGAGCGAGGCGATCAGCGTGTGCAGGGGAGTCTTTCCCGGCTCAAGGCGGTTGGGGCTTCGGGGATCGAGCGAGAAATAGGCCGAGCGGTTCTGCAGCACGACGCCGGTGCGGCCTGCCACGACGGCGGCGCCGAACAGGCCATAGACCGAATGGATCAGCGAGGCGGCATTGCCCTCCTTGTCGACCGCGGCGACGTAGACCGTGTCGCCGGCCAGGCTGCCGTAGGAAGGGATGCGATCCCATCGCAGCGCACGCTCGGTATCCATCAAGTCGCGCCGTTCATCGGCGTAGGCCTTGGAGATCAGCCGCGTCATCGGCACATCGGCAAAGCGAGGATCGGCGAGGTGACGGTCGCGGTCGTGATAGGCGATCTGCTTGGCCTGGACCATGAGATGCACGGCGTCGGCACCGAGGAACGGCTTGCGATGGAGCTCGAAGGGCTCCAGCAGGTTCAGCATCTTGAGCACGGCGAAGCCTTGGGTGGGCGCCGGTGTCTCGTAGATCGTCACGCCGCGATAGGTGCCCTTGATGGGCTGCTCCCAGCGCGCCAACTGCGCCTTGAGGTCGTCGGCGGTGAAGAAGCCGTCGTTGGCGTAGGAGTAACGCACCAGCTCGCGCCCGACATCGCCCTCATAGAAGCCGTACCAGCCGTCGCTCGCGATTGCTTCCAGCGTGCGCGCGAGATCGGGATTGGTGAGAGTGGCGCCCTCCTTGAGGAAGATGGTGGCCGCTTCGGGGCTTTTAGCCAGCTCCGGCGCCACGTTGTCGCGCCAGTAGGCCAGGCGCGCGCTCACCGGAAAGCCATCGCGCGCATGGCCGATCGCGTTTTCCAGGCAGCGCCGGAGCGTCAGCCGGCCATAGGCGGCATGGGCCATGGTCCAGCTCGCCACCGAGCCCGGCACGGTGAGCGTGCCGGGCAACACGCCGCGATAGGGCACTTCGCTCAAGCCGCGGCGCGCGAAGGCGTCGATCGTGCCGCGCGACGTGGCGCGTCCGCCGCCGTCGATGTAGCGCACGGCCCTCGTTTTCGCGTCGTAGATCAGCCAGAAGGCATCGCCGCCGATTCCCGTCATGTGCGGATAGAGCACCGACAGCATCGCGCTGGTCGCCACCGCTGCATCGATTGCCGTGCCGCCGTCGCGCAGGATTGCGGCGCCGGCCTCGCTCGCAAGCGCGTGTGGGCTGGTCACCATGCCACTCGACGAGCGTGTTGCGGGACGGCCGGCGACGAAGTCGATCATGATGGCTGTGTGACTAACATATCCTCCTCACCCTGAGGAGCGACCCGAAGGGTCGCGTCTCGAAGGGTGGCGACAGCATCATTGTTGCCACCCTTCGAGACGCGCACTTCGTGCGCTCCTCAGGGTGAGGTGGGTTTGAGTCTGAGCCGAATTTGTCTGTGGGTTGACAGCCGCGTGCGCACTCCATAATTCTTAACTTCTTGGTTAACTAAAACTGCACCGATGCTGAAGACGCTTGCTGTCATTGCTGTCATCGCCGTGGTCGTGATCGCTGGCATCCTCATCTACGCCGCGACCAAGCCCGATTCCTTTCGCGTCCAGCGCACCGCCAGCATCAAGGCGCCGCCGGACAAGATCCATGCGCTGATCGCCGACCTCAAGGCATGGCCCGTGTGGTCGCCTTACGAGAAGAAGGATCCGGCGATGAAGCGATCGTTCGGTGCTGTCACTGCTGGCAAAGGTGCGACCTATGCCTGGGAAGGCAACAAGGATGTCGGTCAGGGCAACATGGAAATCGTCGAGAGCTCGCCGCAGAAGGTCCTGATCAAGCTCGACTTCCTGAAGCCGTTCGAAGCCCACAACATGGCTGAGTTCATTCTGGCACCCAAAGGCGTCACGACCAACGTCACCTGGGCGATCTACGGCCCCAGTCCCTACATGTCCAAGGTGATGGGCACGTTCATGGATTTCGACAAGATGATCGGCCGGGACTTCGAGCAAGGCCTGGCCGATCTGAAGGCCGCCGCCGAGAAGTAATCAACCCAATGAAGGCCGAGGAGAACACGATGCTGCGTGCGTTGTGCACGTTCGTTCTGTCTGTTGCTCTGGCCGACGCCGCCACCTGTCTCGCTTGGGCGCAAGGGGCGCAGCAGGCCACGCAAGCCAACGGTCTGCCGCCCGGCGTCTATATGGGCGAGGCCGACTACAGGCAGGCGCCGGCCGGCAACTACACGATCGATCCCGATCATGCCTCGGTGATCGCCCGCGTCTCGCACCTGCGCTACTCGTGGAGCATCTTCCGCTTCGATCGCGTCAGCGGCACGCTGAAATGGGATCCCGTCACCCCCGCCAACGCCTCACTGACCGCCAAGGTCGAGACCGCCTCCATCGCCTCCAACGTCAAGGGCTTCGCCCAGGACCTCGCCGGCGACAATTTCCTGAAGTCGGCCAAGTTCCCCGAGGCGACGTTCGTCTCGTCAGCCTTCCGGCAGATGAGCACGCGCCGCGGCAAGGTCGACGGCGAGCTCACGCTGATGGGCAAGACCAAGCCCATGACCTTCGATGTCGAGCTGGTCGGCGCGGGCAAGGGTTTCGCCGATCATCCGCGTATCGGCATTACGGCGCGCGGCAGCATCAACCCGGCCGATTTCGGTTTCCCGCCGTTGTTCGGCGACGCGATCGAGATCGTGGTCGACGTCGAGTTCCAGAAGGCAGACTGACCAAAGGAGAAAGCCATGACCGTAGAGAACACCGCAACCGTGCAGCCCTATCTTTTCTTCGACGGCAGGTGCGATGAGGCGCTCGAATTCTACAAGAGCGCGATCGGCGCCAAGGTCGACATGCTGATGCGGTTCAAGGAGGCGCCCGATCAGAGCCAGATGCCGCCCAACACCGGCGACAAGGTCATGCATGCGGCTTTCCACGTCGGCAACACGCAGATCATGGCCTCCGATGGCCATTGCGCGGGCAAGCCCTCGTTCCAGGGCTTCGGTCTCAGCCTCAATGCCAAGGACGATGCCGAGGCCGAGAAGCTGTTCGCCGCCGTCGGCAAGGGCGGTCAGGTCCAGCAGCCGCTGACCAAGACCTTCTTCGCCTCCAAGTTCGGCATGGTGGCCGACAAGTTCGGCATCATGTGGATGGTGATCGCCGAGGCGAAGTAGATCTCGGCCTAGCGCTTGTCGATGTTGGCGCTGCGCAGGGGGACGCCGAACTCGCGTCGGCAGACCTCTGCCAGCACCGCGACGCCCTGCTTGATCGTCTCGGGCTCGGGATTGGCGAAGCAGAGGCGCATGCGGTTCTTCGAATAGGCCGGGTTGACCGACCATTCGGGCCCCGGATTGATCGACACGCCGGCGGCCAGTGCCGCCTGCGCGAGCTTCATGGTGTCGACGTTCTCGGGCAGCTTGATCCAGAGATAGATGCCGCCCGGCGGGTTGCCGAACTCGGCCGAGGTGCCGAACTGCTCGGCCAGCGCCTCGCGCAGGACCTGCAGCTTGCTCGACAGGACCTTGTTGCTCCGCACCACGTGGTCGGCGAAGTGCTTGGTGCAATATTCCGCCAGCACCATCTGTTCGATCGCGCCTGTGCCGGCATCCTGCTTCAGCGCCTGCAAGCGCGAGAGCACGTCCCATTTGGCGACGATGTAGCCGACGCGCAGCGCCGGTCCCAGCGACTTGGAGAACGAGCCGATGAAGATCACGCCCTCGCCCTTGGCCATGGCGTAGAGCGACGGCGGCCGCTTGTTGGTCCACACCAGGTCGGAATAGCACTCGTCCTCGAAGATCATCACGCCATGCTCGGCAGCGAGCTTCAGCAGCTCGGCCCGGCGCGCCTCGCCCATGATGCCGCCCGTGGGGTTCTGTACCGTCGGGATGGTGTAGATGTACTTGGGCCTGATGCCCTTCTGCTTCAGCTCCTCGAGCTTCTGCTTCAGGAGGTCGATGCGCAGTCCCTCGTCATCGAGGGGGATGCCGATGGCATTGACGCCGAGCTTGACCACCCGGCTGATGGCGCTGCCGTAGGTCTCCTGCTCGACGATGATCGTGTCGCCCTTGCCCACCAGCAGGCTGTTGACCAGGGCGAGGCCCTGCGTCGAGCCGGAGGTGATCAGGATCTCATCCGCCGAGCAGTCGATCTGGGCATGGCTCCTGAGCTTGCCGACCAGGAACTCGCGCAGCGGCCGATAGCCCAGCGGTCCGGTGTGATTGTAGGTCGCGAGCATGGGCCCCTCGCGCTTCAGGACCGCCGTCGCCGCCGCGATCAGGTCGTCGACCGGGACCTGGTCCCTGGCGATATGGCCGCCGATGAAATTGTACTTGGGGAAGCCGTTCCACTTGAGGGCCGGGGGCGGCGTGTCGGGCGCCAGCAGGGGCGCGACGTCGAAGGGCGCGGTCATGGGCGGTTCCTCTCTTTTGCTTGGCTCAATTGCTGGGCCAAGCCCGCCCGATTCGCAACAGCTTTACGTGGTCGAGGCCACGGCGCGGAACGAATTCGCGTCGGCCATGGCCCAGGGCTGGCTCCAGCGCGGCGGGACGTTGCCCGTCAGCAGCGCGCCCTCGTCGATGGCGGGATAGATGTCGGCGAAGGTCACGACCTCGCTCGGCGAGACGCGGCGCGAGATGTGGATCGGCTTGAACTGGTTGGGATGGTCGAGGCCTGCCGCCGCCGTCAGCTCGGCGAGCTCGCGCACCGTGGCGCGGTGGAAGTTCACCACGCGCTGCGTCTTGTCGGGCACGTCGAGCGCGCGTTGCCGCGTCGGATCCTGGGTGGCGACGCCGGTCGGGCAGCGATCGGTGTGGCAGTGCTGCGACTGGATGCAGCCCACGGCGAACATGAAGCCGCGCGCGGCGTTGCACCAGTCGGCGCCCAGCGCCATGACGCGCACGATGTCGAAGGCGGTGATGACCTTGCCGGCGGCGCCGAGCTTGATCTTGTCGCGCACGCCGATGCCGACCAGGGCGTTGTGCACGAAGTAGAGTCCTTGCCGCATCGGCTTGCCGATATGGTCGACGAACTCCATGGGCGCCGCGCCCGTGCCGCCCTCCTTGCCGTCGACGACGATGAAGTCGGGATAGATCTTGGTCTCGAGCATCGCCTTGCAGATGGCCAAGAATTCCCATTCGTGGCCGATGCAGAGCTTGAAGCCCGCGGGCTTGCCGCCCGACAGCCGGCGCATCTCGGCGATGAAGCGCATCATCTCGACCGGCGTGGAGAAAGCGGTGTGACGCGATGGTGAGATGCAGTCCTCGCCCATGGGCACGCCGCGGGTCAGCGAGATCTCATGGCTGACCTTGGGCGCGGGCAGCACGCCGCCGTGCCCCGGCTTGGCGCCCTGGCTGAGCTTCAGCTCGACCATCTTGACCTGAGGGTTGGCGGCGGCCTCGGCGAACTTCTCCTTCGAGAACGTGCCGTCGGGATTGCGCGCGCCGAAGTAGCCCGAGCCGATCTCCCACACGATGTCGCCGCCGCCCTCGCGGTGATAGGGGCTGTAACCGCCTTCGCCGGTGTCGTGATAGAAGCCGCCCAGCCGGGCGCCGTTGTTCAAGGCACGGATGGCGTTGGCGCTGAGCGCCCCGAAGCTCATGGCCGAGATGTTGAAGATCGAGGCCGAGTAGGGGTGGGCACACTCGGGCCCGCCGATCAGGACGCGATGCGGCTCGTTGCTGACCGGCGTCGGAGCGATCGAGTGGGCCATCCATTCGTAGCCCGGCACGTAGACGTCGTAGTTGGTGCCGAAGGGTCGAACGTCGAGCGCGTTCTTGGCGCGCT
>JADHLS010000319.1 GCA_016780605.1 Reyranella sp. | reverse complement strand
TACGACGCCAACAACGCCTATCTTACGCTGCAGATCGGCGGCTTCGCGGCGGCGGCGGTGAACCCGATCCAGTACGCGGTGGGCACGGTGCTCGACGCCAACGTCAACAACGCCACCGGCGACTTCGCCCAGGTGCTGAGCGCCATGGCGACCAACGTCGTCACCGACCAGGCGGCACAATCGGTGCTGCAGCAGCTCTCGGGCAACAATTACGCCGGCCTGTCGAGCTCGATGGTGCAGGGCGCCCAGCTCTTCATGAACAACTTCGCCGGTCAGACCGGCGGTAGCGCATCGTTCGGCGGCAGCCGCGTGGCGCTGGCTGAAGCCTGCGATGTCGCCTGCGATCCCAATGCGCTGCCGCAGTGGGGCGCGTGGGGCGGTGGTATCGGCGGCTTCGGCACCATCGGCGCCAACGCACCGGTCGGCGGCGTCACCTACAACGCTGGTGGCTTCGCGGCCGGCATCGATCGCGTGATCACGTCCTCCACAAGGCTCGGCGTGACCGCGGGCTACACGTCCGGCACGCAGTGGGTCTCGGGCTTCGCCGGGCAGAGCAAGAGCGACACCTTCAATGTCGGCCTCTACGGCAACTACGCCCAGGACAAGGTCTATGCCGATGCGCTCGTGGGCTACGCCTACTCAGGCAACCAGATGTGGCGGCCGATCAGCATCCCCGGCCTGCAGCCGCGCACGGCGCTGGGCCAGACCGGCGCCAACCAATGGTACGGCCAGCTCGAGTCCGGCTATCGCTTCGACATTGGGACGGCGGCCAACGCCTTCGTCACACCATTCGCCCGGCTGCAGGCCTACACCGGCACCCAGAACGCCTTCACCGAGACCGGCGCGCAGTCCTTGAGTCTCACGGTGGCGCAGCAGACCACCAACTCGCTGCGCTCGGTGCTGGGGGCGCAGCTCGGCGGTGCGATGGACCTGGGCTGGCGGGAGAAGCTCGCGATGCAGTTCCGGCTGGGCTGGAGCCATGAGTATGCCGATGTCGGCCGGCCGGTGACGGCGACCCTGGCCGGTGCTCCCGCGATGCCGTTCACGACCTTCGGCGTCTCGCCGCAGCGCGACGGCATCGTGCTGGGGCTCTCGGCCAACACCGCGATCGCCGACGCGACCTCGATCTATCTCCGCTACGAGGGCAACATCGCCGGCCAGGACAGCGCCCAGGCCATCACCGCCGGCGTGCGCATGACGTGGTGACGACGCCAGCCTCAGCATAAACACACCGCTGCCTGCCTCTGCATGTAACGATGCAGCGGGTGGTGTGCGAGGACCTGACGCTCACCGTCCACCTCTCGACCTTGCGCAGGAAGCCGTCGGACGACGGTGGCCGTTTGGCTGGGTTCAGCTACGGCCGGTCACCACCCCCAAAGGCTACTTGGCCAGAATGACGTTGCTGACAAACATCGAATGGACGTCTGCCGTGAGCATCCCATTCCAGCCGAAGCTCTCCTTGGGGGGCAGTGGCGGTACCGGGGTTCCCGCGGTGACTCCGCCAAAATTGCTGATGATGTCCACTTCGGCAAAGATCGCGACCGCGTAGGTCTTTCCCGGGTCCGCCATGAACGTCAGTGACACGGGATTTCGAGGACCAAACGTGCCGTTGTACGGCGTGCTCGGCTGCCAGTCGACAACCCTGTTGTCGGCGACGGTAAAGGCCGGAAGGACGGCGGCCTTGAGTTGTTGAAAGCTTTTCGACGCCCGGTCGAACTCATACGCGGCGATGATGATCACCGCCGCGATCGTCCCCTTGCCGCTGACATTGCCTGCCCAATCGAAGTACTCGGCGTCCGGCGCTTCGCCAGAGGTGCCGGCAATGCGGATAGCCGTTCCGTGCCAGGTGACCGGCGAGGTCACGGTGACCCGGTTCACGCTCCCGTACGCGGGCGAATTGGTGTCGAAATTAATGAACACGCCTGCTTTGGCGCCGATGTAGTGCTTGGCGATATTCTGCATGTTCATGCTGGTCGAGACGGTGAGGCGTCCCGTCTTTTCCGATCCCGCGGCGGCGCACTGCGAATCGGCGAACGTCGCGTTCGTCAGATAGACGTGACCCGGCGAGACGATCTGGCCGTCGACCTGGTCCTGCGGCACATAGAGATCGTTGAGCAGTTCGTTGATGTAGTTGACGAACGCGTCGCTGTCCGTGAACGCGTTTCGGGTGGACCTGACCATGTCGAAGATGCTGCGCGGGTCTCCCGGCCGCGAGACGATGTCCTTGAGGGCGGACTTGAGCTCCGGAAGTCGCAGCTTGCCGCGGCTGAGCATCGCCTCGACCTTGCGCGTCACGGCCGCGACGTCACGGTCGAGCACCATGTCCTGGGACGGTGACTTGATGCGCGCGATGGCCTTGCGAACGGCGGCATCGCTGAGCGCAGGGTGAGCTCTGGATCTGCGTCTCTTCAAGGTCGCCATCGCGATGTCTCCCCGTGAAACCAGCAAACATGTCGGGCGCGCCGGCTGCGTCCCTCACGGCCTGTTTACCGCGAACCGGCGGCGCTGCCGGTGGCGATTGTCACATTCAGCGGACGATCACGCGTTTTGCACGGGCTTTACCTCTTCACGGCGAGAGCCTGGCGACGATGGCGTCGATGACGCGGCCAGCTTCGTCCCAGCGCGCGTCGGCATCGGCCTCCGGCCACGCCGCGTTCTGCACTACCACGACGCGCTTGGCCGGATTGACGTAGACGATCTGGCCGAAGATTCCCAAGGCCTCGAAGGCGCCGTCGCGGCCGGCGGGGATCCACCACTGATAGCCGTAGCCCGTGCCCTTGTCGTCGGCCGGCATGCGCAGCGGGCGCGGCGTCGTCGCCTCGCGCATCCAGCGCTCTCCCACCACGCGCTGGCCGCCCAAGGTGCCGCCGTTCATGGCCATCAGGCCGAACCGCGCATAGTCGCGCGCGGTCGCCGAGAAGCAGCCGAAGGCGCACTGGTCGGTCTGGGCGCGGGCGCGGTAGAGGAAGCCGTCGCTCTCGGCGCCGATTTTGCTCCAGAGCTTGTCCTGCATGTAGAGGTTTAGCGGCACCCCGGTCGCCTTCTCGAGCACGAGGCCCAGGACCTCGGTGTTGACCGATTCGTAGTCGAACACGGTGCCCGGCACGACACCGGGCACGGGCTGCAGCGAGCGCAGGTAGTCGGAGAAGGAGGGCCGGCCGCTGATCACCATCTCATTGAAGGCATGGATGGTGGAGTTCGGGTCCTCCGGGTTCTCGCTGGACGCGATGCCGGTCGCCATCTCGAGCACCTGCTGGAGGTTGACGCGGTTGTAGCCGCTGTCCGCGAGCGCCGGCAGGTACTTCGTCACCGGATCGGTAAGGCTTTCGATGCGGCCCTCCTCCAGCGCCACGCCGACCAGGGTCGAGGTCATCGACTTGCCGACGGAGTTCGACAGGAAGCGCGAGGCGCGGCCGGCGCCATGGAAGTAGCGCTCGGCCACGATGCGGGTGTCCTTCAGCACCACGAAGCCCAGCACGTTGTTGCGCTGGAGGTACTGGTCGAGCGTGTAGTCGCGGCCCTGCCAATTGTAGGTGACGGAGAACGCCGGCTGCGCGGCGTCGATTTCCTGCAAGGGGAACAGCGGACCGGCGCGGCGCACCCAGTCGAGCTGGAAGCCGAGCTTGTCCATGTTGTGGAAGTAATAAAGGCTGTAGGGCGGAACGAAGTAGCTGTACGAGCCGGCGGTGGTGGTCTGCGTTCCCTTCATCCTGGCGAGCTCGATGCGCGGCGCGGGATCGCATGCCGCCAGCGAGGCCATCGCCAGCACGGCCGCCAAGAACGCAAGCGGCCGGACCCGCGTCTTCTTCTTGCAGTCGTCCATGAATCGCCCCCAAAACAAGTCCCCGCAGCGATCATAGACAAAGGGACGGAAATCTCGCCATGAAACGCAGCACCGACCGCATCCTCACCACCCACATGGGCAGCCTGCCGCGGCCTGACCTGCTGGCCGACCTGCTGGTCGCCGAGGCCGAGGGCAAGCCGGTCGATGCGGCGCGGATCGCTTCGCTGACCGACGAGGCGATGGACCTGATCGTGCGCCGCCAGCTCGAGTGCGGGATCGATGTCGGCAACGACGGCGAGATGCCGCGCTCGACCTTCTTCGGCTACATCATCGGCCGCATGTCGGGCTTCGGCGGCCAGTCGAAGCGGCGGCCGATCCTCGACATGCAGCAGTTCCCCAAATGGTGGCAGAACTACCAGGCGCGCGGCGTGCGCCGGCTGAACGTCTACGGCTTCCCGGCGGCCATCGGCCCGGTACGCTACGAGGGCACGGACGGCGTGAAGGCCGAGCTCGAGGCCTTCGCGCGTGCGCTGAGCCACCAGGGCGGGCGGCGCTTCACCGAGACCTTCGTCACCGCCGTGTCGCCGGGCTTCGCCGCCTGCTCGCTGGAGAACCAGCACTATGACAGCCACGAGGCCTATGTCTTCGCCCTCGCCCGCGAGCTTGCCCACGAATACCGGTTCATCGTCGAGGCGGGCCACATCCTGCAGATCGATTCGCCCGACCTCGGCATCGAGCGCGCCGGCTACTTCCAGGACGAGCCGCTGCCGAAGTTCCTGGCGGCGATGGAGATGCATGTCGCGGCGCTGAACGAAGCGCTCAGCGGCATCCCGCCGGAGCGGGTGCGCTTCCACGCCTGCTGGGGCAATCGCGACAGCCCGCACGTCAACGACGTGCCGGCGCCCGACGTGCTGCCGGTCTGCTTCCAGGTGAAGGCGGGCGCGCTCTGCCTGCCCTTCGCCAATGCGCGGCACTCCCACGAGATCGATGCGTTCAAGGCGCAGAAGCTGCCCGACCGGATGAGCCTGGTGTGCGGCGTGATCGAGACGACGCACAATTACGTCGAGCACCCCGAGGTGATCGCCGAGCGGCTGGAGCGTGCGGTGCGCGCGGTGGGCGACCGCGAGCGCGTCATGGCGGGCACCGATTGCGGCTTCGGCACCATCGTCGGCGACACCCAGGTGTCGGAGGACGTGGTGTGGGCCAAGCTCGCGGCAATGCGCGACGGGGCGGCGATCGCGAGCAAGCGGCTGTGGGGCATGCGCTAACCCGTCACGAACCGGCATCCGGAACGGGCGAGGCCTGTCGATGTTACCGCAGCGCGTCGAATTGGTCGTCTGGGCGCCGGCCGCCCCGCCGGTCATCGATGCGAGCGCCCGTCGTGGCGACGCGCGTCGAGCGCCGGGGGCTCGTGCGCGTCGAGGTCAATGTCCGCAAGGAAGATGCGAGCCTGATTCGCTGCGTTGCTTCGGCATTGTCGGACCCTTCGCGCCAAGTCGAGGTGCGCAGGCTTCTTGGACGGCGCTCTGTCGAGCCGCCCAAGGGGTCGACGCGCGGGGTGCCTTCCTTGACGGCACCCCGCCTGTATGGACCCGCGCGGGGCGGTGGCGAAGCGCCGCGTCGCTGGCTACTTCAGGTCATCGAGCGATGTCGGGCCGGGGCCCGGGGTGATCAGCGTCGGCCACTGCTTGGAGCCGAACGGCACGGCGGGCGGCAGGAACGGCTGCTTACCGCGCTTCTGCATCTCGGCGATGATGGTCTTGCGGCCGTCGCCTCCCATCAGCTCGTAGTCCATGACGTGGTAGTTGCCGAAGTACAGCTCGCCGACCGAGCGGTCGCCGATGACGCGGGTCATCGCCGTCAGCATGTCTTCGGGGGTGGTGAAAAAGCCCATCGTCTCGATCAGCATCAGCCGGTCGTTGATCGCTTCCGGGCCGAAATACTGCGCGAGCACCGAGAACAGGATGTTGTTCTGGCGCGCCACGTAGATCGTGTTCGAGGCGGCATAGGTCTTGGCCATGTCGGGACCGAGCATCTTGGACCACTCGTCCATCACGCCCATCCAGTGCTTGACCTGGGTGGAAGCCGCCCAGTTGATGATGAGCTTGATATTGGGCGCCTGCTTCTTGGCGAAGGCGGTCAGGCCGTCGAGCGTGACGGCACCCTTGGCCAGGCAATCGTCCATGTAGGCGACGTTGTTGGTCAGGATCTCCTTCACCGCCGGCTTCCAGTCGGCTTGCAGGTCGGTGTTGGCATCGAGGCCGTCCAATGCGGTCTTCATCTGCACGCGATAGGCCGCCATCGGCGCGATCCAGCGCTTGTCCGCCGGATTGTTGACCGAGGGGATGACGACCTGGCTCAACGCCATGGTGCTGTGACCGGTCGACTTCAGGATCTGGTAGACCTTGGGCACCTTGGGCGCGTCGATCGGCGCCTGGTCCGGGCGATAGAGCATCATCCGCCCGCCCTCGCCGGTGAACATCGCCAGGATGATCGGATGCTTGGCCAGGATGTTGCGGCGATAGATCGTCGACGCCCTGTCGTAGAGCGAGAACATGCC
>JADHLS010000318.1 GCA_016780605.1 Reyranella sp. | reverse complement strand
TATGGTCATGGTGCTTCCCTGGCATGATCCGGTTCGTCTGGCCGAAGAAGTCTCCGTCCTCGATCACGTTTCCGACGGCAGGGCAATTCTGGGCATCGGGCGGGGACTTGGGCGCATCGAATTCGATGGCTTTCGTGCGCCTATGGGCGAGTCCCGTCAGCGATTTGTGGAATACTCTGAGGCGATTCTAAACGCCTTGGAGACGGGTTGGATCGAGAGCGCAGGCCAGCTTTACCGCCAACCAAGGACAGCGATTCGGCCAACTCCGCACTGCAGCTTCAAGGGACGCGTTTACGCTTCAGCGGTATCTCCGGAGTCGGCCCGTATCATGGCCCGGCTAGGCGTCGGTCTTTTGATCATCGCGCAGAAACCTTGGGACAAGACAGTCGCTGAGCTCAACGCCTATCGTGAAATCTATCGCGAAATTCACAACAACGCAGAACCGCCAAAGCCGATAGTAGCGTGCTTCATCTGTTGCAACGAGGATGCGGCAGCAGCGAACGCAATGCACGATAAGTACACCCGTGGCTACAGCCGCTCAGCGCTTGATCACTATGAGTTTCACAATGAAGGTCTCGCCGACATCAAAGGATACGAGTACTACGGCGCTTTAGCGCACAACATACGAAAGCACGGCGTCGATGCCTTTGTGAATTTCCTTGCGGACCTGCAGGTACGCGGGACGCCACAGCAGGTCTACGACCAGATGCTGCAATATCAACATCTCACCGATTGCGCCGGTTTCATTGGGATTTTCAGTTTTGGCGGAATGCCACACGAGATGGCTCAAGCGAATATGCGCCTGTTCGCAAGAGAGGTTCTTCCCCGGCTCCAGGGGTTGGAGGTGGGCGCATCGGTTGGAACGCCCCTGGCGATCGCAGCTGAGTAGCCAATGGTCGACATCGGTCTCGGCGGCAAGTCCGTACTGGTCACGGGCGGCGCGTCCAACATTGGGCGCGCCATCGTGTTTGCCTTGGCCCGGGAAGACGCCAATATCGTCTTTGCCGACATCGACGAAGAGCAGGCACAGCGAACTCTGAAGGACGCCACCAAGCAAGGCAAGGGGCGGATCAGCTTCCAAGCAGCGGATGTGACAAAGGAAGAAGATGTAGACGCGCTCATCGGGCGCACGATGACCGAACACGGACGCCTCGATGTCCTGGTCAATAACGTCGGATGGGACCGGCCGTCAGCGTTCGCTAGACAGTCGACGATGCACTGGCGGCGACTGATCGAGATCAATCTAGTTTCGACGATCTTGTGTACCCAAGCTGCATTGCCCCGGCTTATCGACGCCGGTGGGGGCGCGATTGTCTCTGTCAGCTCGGATGCCAGCTTTGGCGAGCCTCGCGAAACAGTCTATGGGGCCGCGAAAGCCGGCGTAAATACTTTCATGAAGGCGATTGCAAAGGAGTACGGCCGCCACGGCATCCGGTGCAATGTTGTAGCTCCAGGCCTGATCTTGCCGACGGCCGCAGATGAGATTGGCGCCAGCAGCCTATGGATCGGCCGTGATGCCTTCTTTTCCGATGAACAAGTGGAGAAAGCCAGAAAAGTAATTCCTCTCGGCAAGGTTGGCCGAGCCGCCGATATTGCCAATGCGGTGCTGTTCTTCGCCTCGCCCGGCATGGCTGGACATATCTCCGGGCAAGTGTTGAGCGTGAGCGGCGGTTATGCGACCCCAGGCTGAACGAAAGGCGGCAGCGTGAGCAAGCGTTTTGCGATCATCGGTGCGGGCATGTCGGGCATCCTGACGGCCATCAAGCTCAAGCAGCGCGGCATCCGGGACTTCGCGATCTACGAGAAGGCCGGCGGGTTGGGCGGTACCTGGCGGGACAACACCTATCCCGGCCTGTCCTGCGACGTGCCGAGCCACGTCTATGCCTATTCCTTCGAGCTGAAGGCCGACTGGTCGCACCGCTTCTCCCCAGGCGCAGAGATCCGGGGATATTTCGAGGGTGTGGCGAAGAAGTACGAACTCGACAGCCACTTCCGCTTCAACAGCGAGATCGTACGCGCGGAGTATCGCGACGGGCGCTGGCATCTCTCGATCAAGGGTGGTGCCACCGATGTCGTGGATTTCGTCATCTGTGCCACCGGGGTGCTGCATCACCCGGCCTATCCCGACATCCCGGGACTCGGCGACTTTGAGGGTGCCTGCTTCCATTCCGCGCGCTGGGATCATTCCGTGCCGCTCGAGGGCAAGCGGATCGGGATCATCGGTACCGGCTCGACGGCGATCCAGATCGTACCGGCTCTGGCGGATACCGTGTCGAAGCTGACGCTCTTTCAGCGCACCGCGCAGTGGATTCTACCGCTCGCCAACCCCGCCTATAGCGAGGCCGAGAAGGCGATGTACAACACCTCCCCGGAGCGGCTGCAGCAATCTTACGATTTCTGGTCGGCGCGCTTCGTTGATACCTTCGCGCGCGCCGTCATCGGCGACCAGGACGAGCTGCGGAAGATCGAGGATGCCTGCCGCACCAACCTTGAGGAGAACGTGGCAGATCCTGACCTGCGGCGGCGACTGACGCCCAACTATCGCGCCGCCTGCAAGCGGCTGATCATGTCGGACACGTTCTATTCGGCGATACAGAAACCCAGTGTCGCGCTGGTGACCGACGGCATCGACCGGATCGAGGCGGGTGGCGTGCGGACCAAGGACGGTGTCCTGCATGAGCTGGACGTGCTCGTGCTGGCGACCGGCTTCGACGGACATGCCTTCCTGCGGCCGATGGATGTGGTGGGCGAGAGTGGTCGGCGCCTCGCCGACGCCTGGGCGCAGGCCAATGAGGCCTACCGCTCGGTGGCGGTGCCAGGCTTCCCCAACTTCTTTATGCTGGTCGGTCCCAACAGCCCGATCGGCAATTTCTCGGTAGTCCTGATCTCCGAGATTCAGCTGGCCTATATACTGCAGCTCGCCGATTTGGTGCTTGGCGGGAAATGCCGCTCGGTGGCACCGAAGGAGGAAGCGACCCGCCGCTTCAACGTCGCTCTGCGCGAGGCCATGAAGAACACGGTCTGGGTGACCGGCTGCCGGAGCTGGTACCTCGACCGCAATGGCAATCCCGCGCTGTGGCCCTGGGGCTTCGACCGCTTCCGCGAGGAGATGAACTCGCCCGACCTCGCGGACTTCGATTTCGCCGCCTGAATTCAACCATTTGCTCGAAGTAGCCCAGGCGCAGAAGGCGCGCCGATCCGCACCCAAACCTCTCAAGAAGGCCAGCGATGGATGATCTGACAGCATTGATGTCGTTCCTTCGCAAGCAACCGTCAATGTCTAGCGCGACAGTGGCGGAACGGCGCGCGGCCTACGACCGCGCCGAACGAGCCTTTACCCTGCCGGCTGGCGCGACGGTTCGACTCTGGGAACGCAATGGATTGATCGGAGAGCTGGTCGACCCGGAGCACCCAGTCGACGGTCGCACAGTCCTATATCTACACGGCGGCGGATATGTGATCGGATCTCCTCGATCGCATAGACATCTGGCCGCCGCGATTGCGATTGCGGCAAGTGCCAATGTACTGTTGCTCGATTATCGCCTCGCCCCGGAGCATCCGTTCCCCGCCGCAGTCGACGACGCCGTCGCCACGTATCGCCTACTTCTCCAGGATACCGGATCTCAGCGATTGGCCGTTGTGGGCGACTCGGCCGGAGGCGGCCTCACTGTGGCGACATTAGTCGCCGCCCTTAGTGCCGGTGATGCCATGCCTGCGGCCGCGGTCTGTTTATCTCCTTGGGTCGATTTGACGTGCGACACCACTGCACCGCCCCCCGCTACAATTGACGATCCACTCGTAAAGACTGAAGACATCTTAGCCTACGCTTCGTCCTATCTTGGAGCCATTCCGGCAACCCATCCCTTGGCATCACCACGGTTCGCGGATCTTCGCGGCCTGCCTCCAATGTTGATACACGCAAGCACTTCCGAAATGCTGGCGCCTGACTCGATGCGGTTGGCCGAAGCAGCGCGAGTCGCAGGCGTAGACGTCACTTTGGAAATGTTTGAGGGTGTCCCTCACGTTTGGCATTGGTTCTGGCCACGCCTTGAAACGGCAAAAGTTGCTATTGCAAAGGTCGGCACGTTTCTCGACGACCATTTGGATGGAGGCAATAGGCAGCAACGCAAACTGAAATAAGAGGAGGACGTCATGACGATGCCGGCGGAGACCGACACAACAAGTCCGAAATATCTGCGCGACAAGTACGCCATCGTTGGCGTCGGCGAGACGACCTACATGCGCGGCTCGGGCATGACGACGCGCGCGCTGGGCACCTGGGCGGTGCGCAACGCCGTCGAGGACGCCGGGCTCAAGCCGTCCGACGTCGACGGCATGCTGTCATACCAGTCGGGCGATTCGACCTTCTCGAACTTCATCGCCGGCGACCTCGGCATCCGGCCCAACTTCTACATGGACGTGTTCGGCGGCGGCTCCTCGACCGAGGCGCTGGTCGGCATGGCGATGGGCCTGATCGAAGCCGGCATGTGCAAGGTGGTCGTGATCTTCCGCGCCATGAACGGCTTCTCGCAGGTGCGCATCGGCGGCACCGGCGCGCGGGCGGTGGCGCCTGTTTCGGGCGACGCCCTGCACGGGCGCGCCTATGGCTGGCAGAGCGCCGGCCAGATGTTCGCGCCCACCTTCATGCGCCACATGTACGACTACGGCACGCGACCCGAGCAGGTGGCCACCGTCAAGGCAATCCACAGCGAGCATGCCTCGAACAATCCCAAGGCCTTCTACAAGGAGCGCGTCACCGTCACAGACGTGCTCGCGAGCCGCATCATCTGCAAGCCGCTGCACTTGCTGGATTGTTGCGTCGAGACCGACAACGGCACGGCGCTCGTCGTGACCAGTGCGGAGCGGGCGCGCGACTGCCGCCATCCGCGCGCGCTGATCCGCGGCGTCGTCGGCCGCTGCAGCAAGCCGCGCCTCGACATGCACTACCAGCACGGACCCATCTCGACGGTCGCCGGCCGCTATGCCCGCGAGATCCTGTGGCCCAACGCCGGAGTCGGACCGGAGGACGTCGACGTCACCGGCTCCTACGACGCCTTCACCTTCACCACCATGCTGCAGCTCGAGGATTACGGCTTCTGCAAGAAGGGCGAGGGCGGCGCCTATGTCAGCGACGGCACGATCCGCCTCGGTGGGCGGCGGCCCAACAACACCAGCGGCGGCCATCTGTGCGAGGGCTACACGCACGGGCTCAACATGGTGATCGAGAATGTGCGCCAGCTGCGCCACGATGCCGACGATTCGTGTCCGGTGGGGCCCGACGGCAAGCGCCAGCATACCTACGACTATCGCGAGGGCGGTTGCCGGCAGGTCAAGAAGTGCGAAGTGACGGCCAATATGGGCTGGGCGAACCCCGGCACCGGCTCGGCCATGGTCATGCGGCGTGACTGAGGAAGGAACGGACCATGGCACTGCAAGCGACCTATCTCGGCATGCCGCTCGACGTGAACGATCTCGACGTCGAGAACCTGGTGTATTTCAAGCATTGCGCGGCGCACAACTTTCATCTGCAGAAGTGCGCGGCCTGCGGCCTGCTGCGCTATCCGCCGACTACCGCCTGTCCGTGGTGCGCCGGCCCCAAGTCGGAATGGGTGCCGGTCGATGCGCGCGGCGCCGCCCACTCCTACACCGAGGTCCATCACGCCATTCAGCCGGCCTTCAAGGCGCACACGCCCTATCTCATCCTGCTGGTCGACCTCGATACGCAGAACGGCAATCCCAGCGGGCACGAGGCGCTGCGCGTCGTCGGCAACCTCGCGACGCCGGACGGCACGCTGGCGCCGCCAGAGATGGTGCGCCGCGTCGGCATCGGCACGCGTGTTCGTATGGTCTTTACCGACGTCGCACCGGGGTTCGCCCTGCCGCAATGGACCATCGACGAGGGCGCACCCCAGCCTGCCCAGCCGTGGCGTTATCCGCAGGAGTGACGATAGGCAGAAATGGGACAGGAAGTTATGGTCTGCCATCGCTGGGGTGATCTGGAGGTCTTGGAGGTCGAGGATCTACTCGAGCCGCTTTTGCCGTCGGGGCACGTACGGATCGCCGTCCGCGCCGCTGGCATCGCCTTCCAGGACACGTGGCAGATCGGGGGCAAGTACCAGACGAAACCACCGTTTTCGATCTGCCCGACAGCAAAATCTGCGGCATTGTTGCCGAGGTTGGCCAAGGCGACACGGATCTCAGGTCTGGCGAAAAGGTCATCGCGCTGCTGCGCTACGGTGGCTACGCCGAGCAAGCGGAGGTCCCGCAGGGGCAGCCACAGAGTGCCGACCGACACCAACGAGCACGACGACGCCGTCCTCGGTATGGCCAACGACACGGCCTACCA
>JADHLS010000317.1 GCA_016780605.1 Reyranella sp. | reverse complement strand
GGCGCCGCTCGGCACTTTCATGACCGCGGCCTCGCCCGGGATCATCGCAACGACGCTGTTGAACGCCCATTACGACCGCCACGACGCCTATGTGTTCGCCCTGGCGCGCCAGATGCGCAAGGAATACGAACTGATCGCGCGCGACTTCGTGCTGCAGATCGATGCACCCGACCTGGCGCTGGAGCGCACGACGCTGTTCCAGGACAAGACCGTCGCCGAATTCGTGAAGATCGCCGAGATGCACGTCGCCGCGCTCAACGAGGCGCTGGTCGGCATCCCGCGCGAGCGCGTCCGGCTGCATTGCTGCTGGGGCAACTACGACGGCCCGCACATCCATGACGTGCCGCTGGCCGACATCCTGCCGGTATTGACGCAGGCCAAGGTGGGCGCGCTCTCGATCGAGTTCGCCAACCCGCGCCACCAGCACGAATACGCGGCGCTGAAGTCAGCCAAGCTGCCGCCCGAGTTCCTGCTGCTGCCGGGCGTCATCGACACCAAGACGAACTTCGTCGAGCACCCCGAGGTCGTCGCCAACCGGATCTGCGAGGCGGTCGATGCCGTGGGCGACCGCAGCCGCGTCATCGCCTCATGCGATTGCGGCTTCGGAACCTTCGCAGGCTCCGAGCTGGTTGCCGAAGAAGTCGTCTGGGCCAAGCTCAAGACCTGCCGCGAAGGCGCCGACCTCGCGAGCCGGCGCCTCTGGGGCAAAGGCTGAGCTCAATGTCACACCCCTCCGCAGCGGGCGGAGGGGTGGTCATGAGCAACTCGACTGATGCCCATGACCCCTCCGTCGGCGTAAGACGCCGACACCTCCCCAGCTTCGCTGGGGAGGAAGCGCACGTTACTGCTGCGCTGTTCGCGCGTTGGCAGCGACGTGTCATCCACGCGCTTGGCGTCCGAAGAAGATCATGCCCACACCGGTTGCAATGGCGACGACGCCGGCGATGGTCGGAATGGAGATGAGGTGCTGCTGCTCGGCGGTGACCTTGATGGGGCCCGCATCGACGATGGCGCGCTTCTGGGTGAACGAGATGTTGTCGATCACCAGGCCCGCGACGCCAATGGCGATCATCATCACACCGAAGATCACGAGCGGCCTCATTGCTCCGCACTCCCTGTTCCGTTGCGGCTTTCGCTCGGGCCCCAACGTATGGTTGCGGCAAAGGTTGCCCGAGCGGAACGCGGGCGCTTCAGCCGCGGACCAGCATCGCCCTGCCCCGTTCGACGGCGAGCCTTGCCATCGCCTTCAGGCCTTCGTCGGTGGCGCTGCTTACCGGGTGGCCGATCCTGGCGAAGGCATACCCCGGCATGCCCAGCACCCGGCTCATCATTTCGGCGGCGCTGACGAAGCGCTCGGTCATGACGCTGAAGGCTGGAACCAGGAGACGTTCAGCCGTTACGGAGTCGTGCAGACTGCACGATGAACAGCTGCCTCAATCTCCTATGCCGGAGATGACGGCATCCCAGTTCCTGATCTCGGCAACGATGTGGGCGTCGGCGGGCGCGCTGTAGTTCGACTTGGTGCGCATCACCACCTTGGCGACGCCATGCTCCTCGCGCAGCACGCGGTCGAGATGGGCGAAGAAGCCCTTGGTGCCTTCCTTGCCGTTGGAGATGAAGCCGATGGTCTTGCCCTCGAGCGTGTCGAGGCGCGGCGCGAGCTGACCGACCGGCGGGGCCTTCTCCGGCGTCGGATCGAGGACACGGAACGTCATGACTTGCCTCTACTGTTGCTTCTTGGGGAGCTCGCAATCGACGCAGGCGCCGATCGCCATGGTGACGGCATGGCTCTTGTTGCCGAGCCACGGAGGGATGATGGCGCCGAAGCCGCCGGCCGGACCGCCTGCGGCCACGACCAGAAGCTGGTCCGCCGATTCCATCGCCGGATAGACGCTGTCGCCGCGATCGCGCACGACCGCGCCCTTGCCGACCTCGGCCCACTCGCGGCGATGGATGCGCGCGCGCTCATGGATGAAGCCCGCGATGTCGGTCTTGCTCCAGCCGGCCGCCTGCAGGTGTTCGCGCAGCTGCTTGGGAATGATGAGCGCGTAATTGCCGGGATGGATCGAATAGTGCCTGAGATTGGCGCGCATCTCGGCGGCGAAGGTCTCCAGAATGTCCTCGGGCCTGGTCGTCCACTCGTTCATGATCTGCCGTGGCGCGCCCGCCGCCATCACGGTCACCGCCGAGGCTTCCTTCGGAATGCCGCGCTGCTCAGCCAGCGACTTCCAGGTCGTGTCCTCCTCATCCTCGGCGATGCAGTAGCTGAACTTGCCGGGATGGCCCAAGGTCGAGCGGTCGATGACGCCCGGCCGCACATCCATCAGGTTGATCAAGCAGAGCCGGATGGCGCGGCCGATCACGGCGGTGGCGCGATCGCTGTTGCCCAAGGCATTGAAGCCGCCGCTGGCGCCGAGCTCCAGCCGGATCGGGCCGTTCAGCACCACCAGCACGGCGCAGCCGCCGGTGCTGGCGGTGGCGCCGTGCATCAGGAACTCCTCCTGCATCATCGCCGTCCAGGCGGTGACGACGACGGGGAAATGCATGGGCAGACACCCCGCCATCACGGCGTTGACCGCAAGCTTCTCGGCGGTGACGGCAAGCCCGCGCACCGGTTCGATGCCGATCAGCTGGTCGGGCGGCATCATCGCCCATTCCAGGCAGGCTTCGACCGCCTCGCGCGTCGGCGGCACGATGGGCAGGCCGTCGGTCCAGCCGTTCGAGTGATAGAGCTCCTGGACCGCGGCGATGTTGTCCGCGTCGTAGGTCCGCGATGAGAGCTGCACGTTTTCCTCCGGACGCCAAGCATAGCGCCGCGGCGCCCTATGCCAACGTCAACTTGATAGACAGGATTGTTGCAGCCGATGCATCAATTGCCGCGCGGCCATTCGCGCCGCAACAGCGCCAGGAAGCCCGCAGCGGCCGGGGTCGGCTCGCGCTCTCGCAACGCGATCACGCCGATGCGACGCACCAGCCGCGGCTCGAGCGGTACGGCGCGCAGCTTGCGGTCGGCCGGCACGGCGCCGCGCGGCACGATGCCCACGCCGACGTCGGCCGCGACCAGGCCGAGCAAGGTGGCGATCTGCGTCACCATCACCATCTGGCGCAGCGGCACGCTCGCCATCGCCGCCGCGGCATCGACGGTGCGGCGCGTGCGCGAATCGGTGGGCAGCGCCACGATCGGCTGGTCGGAGAGATCGGCCAGGGTGAGCTTGCGGCGGCCGGCGAGCTTGTGGCGCGCCGAGGTCACGACACAGAACGTCTCGCGGCCAAGCGGCGTGCCGACGGCGAAGTCGGGCAGCTCGTCGACATAGCCCAGGCCGAAATCGGCGACGCCGCTGCGTACGTCCTCCATGACCGAACCGTGCACGCTTTCGCGGACATGGATCTCCACGCCCGGCCGGTCGGCGCGGTAGGCGGCGATCAGGCGCGGCAGGAAGGCGCCGGCAACCGACATGACGCTCGACAACACGACCAGGCCGCGCCGCTCCTGAGCCACTTCGCGAACGCTCTGCACGGTGATGCCGAGATCGGCCAGCATTCGCTCGGCGACCGCCGCGAACTCACGGCCGGCGGCGGTGACCTGCACGCGACGCGTCGTGCGGTCGAACAGGCGTACACCGAGCTCGGTCTCCAGTCGCTTGACGGCGCGTGTCAGCGCCGGCTGGGAAATGCGCAACTTGGCGGCGGCGGCGACGAAGCTGCCGTATTCGACCAGCGCCAGGACGGCTTCGAGCTGACGTGCACTGAAATCCGGAACGGCGGCGCGCAGCATCACGCCGCGAGCATGCGCTCGCGATTGCGATCGCGCAGGATGGGCATCACCCACTTGCCGAAGCGCTCGGCCTCCTCGTCGTGCAGGTAGCCCGAGAGACAGAAGGAGTGGCAGCCGAGATCGATGAAGTCCTGCAGGGTCGCCGCGCACTGCTCCGGCGTGCCGACGATGGCGATGCCCGCACCCGGCCGCACCTGGGTGATGCCGGTCCACAGGTTGCGCTCGATGACCTCGCCCTGGGTCGCGAGTTCACGCACGCGGCGATTGGCCTCGGAGCTCGCGAAGCGCTCCCTCACGAAAGCCTTCTGCGCCTCGCTGGCGTGACCCACCAGCTCGTGGGCGAACTCCCAGGCTTCCTTTTCGGTCTGCCGGCAGACGATCTGCAGGCGCATGCCGAAGCCGATGTCGTTCTCACGGCCATGCTTTGCCGCCATGCTGCGGATGGTGGCCATGTTGGCGCGGATGCGCTCGTAGGTATCGCCCCAGAAGAGATGCACGTCGGAATGCTTGGCCGAAATCTCCCAGGCCTGCCTGGAGCCACCGCCGAGATAGAACCTTGGATAGGGCTGCTGCAGCGGATGCGGGCGGATCTGCGCGCCCTTCAGTTGATAGAACTTGCCATCGTAGGTGAGTGGCCCGCGCGCCGTCCACAGCGCCTTCAGGATCGAGACCTCCTCGTCCATGATTTCATAGCGCTCTTCCTTGCCCCACTTGATGCCTTCCGATTCGTTCTCCTGCTCGCTCTGCCCCGCAATCAGGTTGATACAGATGCGGCCGCCCGACAGCTGGTCGAAGGTTGCGATCATCTTGGCCAGCAGCACCGGGTTGATGTAGGAGGGTCGCGCCGCCACCAGCATGCGGATCGACTTGGAGCGTCCCACCATCAGGGCGCTCGAGATCCACGCCTCCCAGCACGCGGTCTGCACCGGCACCAGCATGTACTCGAAGCCCGCCGCCTCGGCGGCCGCGACGATGCGGTCGAACATCGGGAGCGAGGGCGCGACCTGGGCGCTCGCCAAACCGTATGCCGTGGTGTCACCCGCCGTCGGCAGGAACCAGCCGAATTCCAGTCTACGCCTATTGCCTTGCATGCCTCGATTGTCCCCCGGCCGATGCTTTGGTGCAATTGTTGCTGGTCGTGACGCGCACAAGCGGGCACGATCCGCCCGCAATTGGGGAGAGCATATGTTGCAGCACGGCAGGCGTCCGACAATCGCATCGCGGCACGGCATGGTGGCCGCCGCCCATCCGCTCGCCGCGGCCGCGGGCGCGCGCGTGCTGAGCAACGGCGGCAACGCCTTCGATGCCGCGGCAGCGACGGCGGCGACGCTGAACGTCGTCGAGCCCTACATGTCGGGCCTGGCCGGCATGGGCATGGCGACCTGCTACATCTCGGCCGAGCGGCGCGTGCGATCGCTCAACTTCATGAGCCTGATCCCGCGCAAGTTCCCGCTGGAGAAGCTCTCCCGCCGCGAGCAGATCCTGCGCGGACCGGTCGCCGTCGGCGCGCCGGGCAACCTCGGCGGCTGGTGCGAGATGGTCGGCGCCTACGGCACCAAGAAGCTGACCGAGCTGTTCGCGCCGGCGATCCAGGTCGCTCGCGACGGCTTTTCCCTGATCGAGTTCAACGCCGAGGAGATCGGCGGCGCGAGCCACGAGATTCGCGGCCACGACAAGCTCTACCCCGAATGGTCGCGCAACTATCTCGGCGGGATCAGCGGCGGCAAGCCGGCGCTGGGCGCCGTGCTGAAACAACCTGACCTCGCCGGGACGCTGGAGGCGCTGGCGGCCGAGGGTCCCGGGCTGATGTATGGCGGCGCGCTCGGCAAGAAGCTGATCGACCGGCTCGCCGAGCTCGGCGGCACGCTGACCATGGACGACCTGATGGACTTCAAGACCCATTGGATCGATCCGGTGGCGGCGGGCTATCGCGGCCGCACCATCCATGTGCCGCCGCCGCCCTGCGAGGCGTTCCAGTACCTGCTGACGATGCGCATCCTCGAAGGCTTCGATCTTGGAAAGATGTCGCGCAACGGCACCGACCATATCGATACGGTGCTGCGCGCGATCCGCATCGCTGCCGGCGTGCGCATCGCCAACGGCGTGCCGTCCAAGCAGAAGCTGGCGGAGCTGCTGTCGGACGGCCACGTCGAGGGCCTGCGGGCACGCGTGCGCGACGGCAAGCCGGTGGTCGGCCCGACCGAGCAATGGACGCCGCCCGCCACCGAAGGCCACACGACGTCGTTCTCGATCGCCGACAAGCACGGCAACATGGTGTGCGTGACGCAGAGCCTCGGCAGCGTGTTCGGCTCGGGCGTCGTCGTGCCCGGCACCGGGCTCTGCCTCAACAACTTCCTCTATTGGGCCGACGTCACGCCGGGCAGCCCCAATCGCGTGAAGCAGGGCGACGCCATGCCGATCTGCGTGGCGCCGTCGATCGTCACCCAGGACGACAAGCCTGTGCTGGCGCTGGGCACGCCCGGCAGCTACGGCATCCTGCAGACCCAGGTCCAGGCGATGGTTCAGTACATCGACTACGGCCTGCCCTTGCAGCAGGCGATCGAGGCGCCGCGCGCACGGCTCACCGACGGCCGCGCCGTGCTGCTGGAATCGCGCGTCGA
>JADHLS010000316.1 GCA_016780605.1 Reyranella sp. | reverse complement strand
CCCCCGTATGATGGAGAAGGAGAAGAGGCAAGGGCTAGAGCATGATGGGTCCAGCTGGAATCAGCTGGACCCATCGTGCCTCCTGCAATAGGCAACGCCGGTGCGCGCGAATGGGATGAGATGGAACCGCGTGCGGTTCCATCTCATCCCATTCCGCTCTAGCGCCGGTTGCCGCCGCCAAGATTCGGGCGCAGCGCCGGCGAATCGCTCCAGATGACCTGGAACAGCTGGCGGAACAGCTCACCGATCCGCGGGTCCGTCGGGCCGTTCGCCCCCGTCCATGCCGTCGTCTCGGAGATCACTTGGTCGTTCCGGCAGTAGACCGCAAAGACATAGAACACGCCCGGCCGCCCCGGGCGGAAACGCGGCGGGATGCCGGCACACACCGAGTTCGAGCCGTAGTCGAGCGCGGGATCGAACACCAGGACCAGCCGGTAGTAGGGGCGAGGCCGCTCGGGCGGATCGGCGTAGGTGAAGGTCATCGCCGGCCGCGGCTTGGCCGCCTGCATGATCGGCAGCAGGTTCTGCGCGACGATGTTGGGATCGATGCCGGGAAAGGCGTCGCCGGCTAGGATCACCTGCCAGTTGCGGCCATCGGCGGCGGCGAAGAACTCGCGAAAGTCGTATTGCGGCGCGTAGTACGTACCGCCGATCACCGCCGCCAGGGCGGTCGCGGGAATGCTGAGCAATCCCAGCAACGCGACCGTCAGTTTCCGTCGCAAGCGCATGTCACCAGCTCCTCGCGAAATCCGTCTTACGGCATGTTCTTCTTGCCGCCCAACGGACGATAGGACTGGCTGTCGGTGAACACCACCTGGAACAGCTCGCGGAACAGCTGGCCGATGCGCGGATCGGTTGGTCCGGTTGCCGGGGTCCAGGCCGTCGTCTCGGACAGCGGCTGATCGTTGCGGCAGTAGACGGCATACACGTAGAACAAGCCGGGCTGAGCCGGGCGCAGGCGCGTCGTCCCCGCACAGACCGCGGCCGAGCCCAGGTCGAGCGCCGGATTGAAGATCAGCACCAGCCGGTAATAGGGGCGCTGCTGCTCCGGCGGCGGGTCGTAGGTGAAGGTCAATGCCGGGCGCGGCTTGCCGGCCTGCATGGCCGGCAGCAGGTCGCGCGCGACGGCGTTGGGATCGAGCCCTGGAAAGGCGGTGCCGGCGAGGACCACCTGGAAGTTACGGCCGTCGGTCGCGGCGAAGAACTCGCTGAAATCGTACTGCGGCGCGTAATACGTGCCGCCGATCGTCGCTGCCGAGGCCGCGGCCGGCAACGTCAGCGCGAGAAGTGCGGAAACGAGCTTGCTCCGGAGTGCCATACATCCTCCTGTCGAGACCTCGCGCATGCTACGGCGACGAAGCGCCGGCGGATGTCACATTCGCGTGGCCTGTCAGCGACCTGTAATCGCTGCTTACACGTCGAGATCGCGGGCGAACTTCGCGTGCTCCTGGATGAAGGCGTAGCGCTTCTCCGGCTTGCGGCCCATCAGGTCCTCGACCAGTGTCGAGGTTGTCATCTGTTCACGGCGTTCTTCTACGGTCGGTATGTCGACCTTGAGCAGGACCCGCTTGGTCACATCCATGGTGGTCTCGCGCAGATGCGCCGACTGCATCTCGCCCAGGCCCTTGAAGCGCGTGATCTCGACCTTGCCGCCGCCGAACACGTCGCGGATCAGCTCGTCCTTGTGGGCGTCGTCGCGGGCATATTCGGTTCGGCCGCCCTTGCTGATGCGATAGAGCGGCGGCTGGGCGAGGAAGAGATGGCCGTGCTCGATCAGCTTCGGCATCTCGCGATAGAAGAACGTCATCAGCAGCGAGGCGATGTGGGCGCCGTCGACGTCGGCGTCGGTCATGATGATGACCCGCTCGTAGCGCAGCCGCTCGTCGTTGTAGTGGGCGCCGGTGCCGCAGCCCAGCGCCTGGATCAGGTCCTGGACCTCCTGGTTCTCGCGCAGCTTGTCGGCCGAGGCGCTGGCGACGTTCAGGATCTTGCCGCGCAGCGGCAGGATCGCCTGGGTCTCCCGGTTACGTGCCGCCTTGGCCGAGCCGCCGGCGGAATCGCCCTCGACCAGGAAGATCTCGGTGCCTTCGGCTGCCGTGTTGCTGCAGTCGGCGAGCTTGCCCGGCAGGCGAAGCTTGCGCGTCGCGGTCTTGCGCTGCTGCTCGCGGTCCTGGCGACGGCGCAGGCGCTCCTCGGCTTTGCCGATCACGTGCTCCAGCAGCACGTTGCCCGCTTCCTTGTCGCCGGTCAGCCAATGCTCGAAGTTGTCGCCGACCACGGTCTCGACCAGCTTGGTCGCCTCGACGCTGACCAGCTTCTCCTTGGTCTGGCCCTGGAACTGCGGCTGCTCGATGAACACCGAGACCAGCGCCGCGGCGCCGTCGAACACGTCGTCGGCGGTAATGATCGAGCCCTTGCGGTTGCCCGTGAGCTCGGCATATCGCTTCAGCCCGCGCACCAGCGCGCTGCGGAAGCCCGATTCGTGGGTGCCGCCTTCGGCGGTCGGCACGGTGTTGCAGTAGGAGCGGACGAAGCCTTCCTCATCGGCCGGCCACCATGCCGCCCATTCGACCTTGCCACCGGCCGTGCCGTTGCTCTCGCTCTTGGCCTCGCCGGCGAAGGGCTGCGGCACGATGGTCGGCCGCTCGCCGATCTCCGACTTCACGAAGTCCTCGAGGCCGCCCGGGAAGTGGAACGATTCCTCCTCGGGGATCGAACCGTCCTTCGGCAACAGGCTCTTGGCGCTTTTCCAGCGGATCTCGACGCCACGGAACAGGTAGGCCTTGGAGCGCGCCATGCGGTAGAGCCGCTCGGGCACGAAGGCCTGCTTGCCGAAGATCTGCGGATCGGGATGGAAGGTGATCGTGGTGCCGCGCCGATTGGGGGCGGGACCGGCCGACTTCAGCTTGGTCGCAGCCTTGCCGCGCGAAAAGCTCTGCGTCCAGGCTTGGCGATCGCGCGCCACCTCGACCACGAGCTCGTCCGATAGCGCGTTCACCACCGAGACGCCGACGCCGTGCAGGCCGCCCGAGGTCGCGTAGACCTTGCTGTCGAACTTGCCGCCGGAATGCAGCGTGGTGAGGATCACCTCCAGCGCCGACTTGTTCTTGAACTTCGGGTGTGGGTCGACGGGGATGCCGCGGCCATTGTCGCGGATCGAGATCTTGTTGCCCTCGAGCAGTTCGACATGGATGGTGTCGGCGTGGCCCGCCACAGCCTCGTCCATCGAGTTATCGAGCACCTCGGCCACGAGATGATGCATGGCCCGTTCATCGGTGCCGCCGATATACATGCCGGGGCGCTTGCGGACAGGCTCGAGCCCCTCCAGCACCTCGATGTGCTTGGCCGTATAGGAAGTGTCTTTGGTCGATGTGCGCTTGCCGCCCGACCGATCGAACAGATCGCCGTTCTTCGCCATGCTTCTTGTCTTTCCTCGGCCGCGCGAGGGGATCGCTGGTTGGCCGGAACGCCATTCATATGGTAGGAAAACCGCTGAAAATCAACAATTCCTTGTCATCCTCCGTGCGAGATCCAATGCCCGACAACCGCCGCGACCCGATTGTCAGGACCGTTCCGCACCCCTCCGACATGAACGGCAACGGTGACATTTTCGGCGGCTGGGTGCTGTCGCAGATGGACACGGCGGGCGGCGCGCTGGCCGGCCGCGTCGCCAAGGGCCGGGTCGCCACCGTGGCCATCACCGCCATGACCTTCGTCGAGCCGATCAAGGTGGGCGACTGGGTGTCGATCTACGGCGAGGTCACCAAGATCGGCCGCACCTCGATCACCATCGCGCTCGAAACCGTGGTGCAGCGCCGGCATGAGGACATCGAGCGTCGGGTGACGCACGGCACCTTCGTGTTCGTGGCAATCGACGACGAGGGCAAGCCGCGCCCGGTGCCGCAGCAGCTTGAGGCGACGCACACGGCATGAGGACGCTGTTCGCCCTGGCCGCCGGTCTCTGCTGGATGCTGCTGCCGACGTTGGCCGCGGCCCATCCGCACATCTGGATCCAGCAGGTGGTGCGCGTCGTCGCCAAGGACGGCAAGTACACGCATGTCGAGGTCGAATGGAAGTTCGACCCGTTCTCCAGCGAGGTCGAGATCCCGCTGATCGACGAGGACAAGGACGGCAAGTTCTCGGTCCGCGAGATCAAGGCGCTGGAAAGCGACATGATGCCCGAGCTGAAGAACTACGGGTACATGACCTGGCTCAACATCGGAGGCCTCAATGGCGGGGGCAAGGACGTCCGGCCGGCCAAGCCGCCGGTCTTCACCGCCCGCATCGACGACCCCGCGACCTTCACCTTGCCCGACTGGGATCGCTCGGCCGGCGACAACGGCATGCCGATGCCGCAGAACAAGCAGGCGAGCCAGCCGCCGGGACCGCGCCCCAAGGGGCCGCGCAACCTGGTCTACGTCATGCGCTTCGAGCTGCCCCAGCCCACCAAGACGGTGCACGTGACGACCTTCGATCCCGACGATTTCATCCGCGTCGAGGTCGACAAGAACCATGTTCCGGCGGGCTGCATGCTCGCCAAGCATCCCACCTACAAGGCCGAGTTCGTGCGCGGCTATCCGGTCTTCGCCGACACCGTGACATGCCAGCTCCCGTGAGGGCGGCTGTCTTGCGCTCGCCCTTCCTGTGGGTCGGGGTGCTGCTGCTGGTCGCCCTGATCGGCGCGTTGGTGTTCAGCGATGGCGTGGCCGAGCTGGCGCGCTTCTCGGCCGAGTACCAGCGGCGCATCCAGCAGACGCTCTCGATGTCGTTGCGCGACATCAAGTCGGGCTCGGGCTCGATCGCCTTCTGGACTCTGGCCACGGTGTGCTTCGGCTATGGCGTGGTCCACACGCTGGGGCCCGGACACGGCAAGGCTGTCGTCGTCGCCTACTTCCTCGACAGCAGCCGCCCGCGCGCCTGGATCGAAGGCGTCTTCGCCGGCGCCTGGATCGCCTTCACGCACACGCTGGCCGCGTTGCTGCTGGCAGGTGCGCTGAAGCTCTTTGCCACGGTCGGCCTGCTCGGCGCGTTGCGAGAGGTGCGCAATGTCGAGATGGTGTCGTATCTCATGATCCTGGCGATCGGCCTGTGGCGCCTATGGGCCGGCATCACCGGCCGGCTGCACGAGCATGTCGGCCATGACCATCATGACCATGGCCATGACCATGATCACGGCCATCATCATCACGAACCGCAGCAGCGCACGGTGGCGGGCTGGCTGCTCCTGACGGCGGCCGGCGTTGCGCCCTGTGCCGGCGCCCTGGTGGTGATCCTGCTGGCCGTCGCGCTGGATGTCATCTGGGCGGGCGTGATCGGTGTCGTCGCCATCGCGCTCGGCATGGCGATCACGCTCACGGCGGTCGGCATGGCCTCGATGGTGGCGCACCGGCTGATCATCGGCGATGGTCGCAGCCAGGAGATCGGCCGCTTCACCACCATTGCCGCCTCGCTGATCGTGATCGCCACGGCCGGCACGCTGCTGCTGGGCTCGCTCGAACGCTTCTTCCGCTGAGCATTGGTCGTGGCAGACAACCGAACGCCGGCCCGGGTCTCGCGGCCGCTGCTGGGCGTCTTTTATATGTGCGTTGCCTGCGCGCTGTTCCCGGTCATGAACGGCATCGTGAAGCTCCTGGCCGCGACCTACGAGCCGACGCAGATCGTGTGGTTCCGCATCGTCGTCCATCTTGGGCTGGTGGCGCTGGTGTTCACGCCGCGCATGGGCCTCGACCTGTTCCGCACCCAGCGCATCGGCCTGCAGTTCCTGAGCTCGGTGATGATGCTCTTGTCGACGCTGCTGTTCTTCTCGGCGGTGAAGTCTGTCGGCGTCGCCGAGGCGATCTCGGTGAGCTTCGTGGCGCCGCTCGCCGTCGTGTTCCTGGCCTGGCCGTTCCTCGGCGAGCGCATCACGCTCCTGCGCGTGGTTGCCGTCGTCGTCGGCTTCCTAGGCGTGCTGGTCGTCATCCGGCCCGGCAGCTCGGTCTTCCAATGGGCATCGGTGCTGCTGCTGGGCAGCGCGCTCTGTTACGCCGGCTACCAGATCGTCATCCGTCGCCTGGCCGGCATCGACCATCCGGCCACCTCGATCTTCTACAGCGTGCTTCTGGGCGCCATCGTCATGTCGATGGCGATGCCTTTCGTCTGGACGTGGCCGCGCAACGTAGGCGATTGGTTGCTGCTGCTGTCGCTGGGCGCGCTGGGCGGCTTCGGCCACTACTGCGTCGCTCGCGCGCTCACCTATGCGTCAGCCAACCTGATCGCCCCGCTGAACTACACACAGATGATCGGCTCGGTGATCGTGGGCTACCTGATGTTTGCCGAGGTGCCGGATTTCTATACCTGGCTCGGCACCGCGCTGATCATCGGGGCGGGGCTGCTGGTGACGCTGCAGGTGCGCCGGCCTTCATAGTCCTCCCCC
>JADHLS010000002.1 GCA_016780605.1 Reyranella sp. | reverse complement strand
ACCTGCATTTGGAGAAGGGCTCGTCCTACGCGGTCAACGCCCACAAGCTGCTGCCGCGCCACGACACGCGCCAGACGCTGGCAATGCTGACGGCGCTGATCGACGTGCTGGAGCCGCAGACGGTGGTGTGCCTGGGCGATTCCTTCCATGACCGGACGGCGAGCGAGCGCCTGCCCGAGCTCGAGCGGCGCACCATCGAGAAGCTGACCCGGCGCGCCCGCTTCGTGTGGATCGCGGGGAACCACGATCCCGGGCCGCCGCCGGCGGGCTGGGGCGAGGTCGCCGAGGAGATCGCGGACGGCCCGCTGGTCTTCCGCCACGAAGCGCGCTTCGGCCCTGTGGATGGCGAGGTTTCGGGCCACTTCCATCCGGTGGCGGCGCTCTCGGTGCGCGGCCGCGGCATCCGGCGCCGCTGTTTCCTGACCGACGGGCGGCGCCTCATCCTGCCGGCCTTCGGCACCTATGCCGGCGGGTTGAATGCGCTCGACCCTGCCATCGCGCAGCTCTTCCCCGACGACTACGACGCGCTGCTGGTCGGCCGCGACGCTGTGCGCCGGCTGTCCTGGCGGCAGCTCCGGCCCGATGCGGTGCTGTGGTCGGAGGACGGCTGGTGGCGCAGGCGCATGGACTAATCTCGCCGGACCGCGGGCCTCCAGGCCCGCTCATACTCTTGCGGACCGCCGGCATCTTGCCGGCCGATGCTCATGATGCCGGCTGGAAACCGGCGGTCCGGAAGACGAAGACCATGAGCGGGCCTGGAGGCCCGCGGTCCGGCAAGACGACTAGGTCGGCACCGCCTCGACCGGGTGATCCTGCACCAGCTTGTGTCCGGAGAAGCTGCGGGTGTGCGGTGGCGGCAGGTTGCCGTCGGCGAATTGCCGCTTCAGCTCTTCCTTGCGGGCCTTGAGGCGTTCGCCCAGCGCCTCGAGGTCCATGCCTGCTTCTCGCGCCTGCGCGAACACGCCCTCGCCGCGCTTCTCCTCCTCCTTGACGTGATGCTTGATCATCTCGGAGAGAACGCTGACCTTGGCGTCGTAGAATTCGGCGTCGGGCGCGCTGTCGAGGAGCTCGGCGATCAACACCTTGGCGCCGTCATGCTCGACATAGGATTCCTCGAGAATCCCCTCTTTGTCCTCGATCTCGGCCTTGCAGGACGGATAGAAGATCTCCTCCTCGATCATGGTGTGAATGACCAATTCCGTACAGATCTGCTGGACCAGGGCGCGCTTGCGGTCCTCGCCGCGCGCCTTCTCGAACTTCTCGAACAGGTCTTCGACCTTGCGGTGGTCTTCTTTCAAGAGCGCGACGGCGTCTTGCTTGGCGGCGGGCATGGATGGCTCCTCGAGTTGGCGGTGAAGTCGCTGCGATAAACGCGGGTTATCAGAAGGGGTTGCAGCGGGGCGGGAACGATCCACTCAAGCTCGCGTTGCCCGGTTGCAACCCGGAGGTTTTTCCATGAATGCCATCATCTATCTCGTCGGCCTGGTCGTCGTCGTGATGTTCATCCTGTCCCTCGTCGGCATCCGCTGAGGGAGACAAACATGGCCGTCGTCACCGCCACTTCTCCCGACACCACAACCATCGTCGCGACCGACCTTCCCGGCGGACGCTATGTCGAATGGGGGCCGATCATCCTCGGTACCCTGGCTGCGCTCGCCATGCTGGTCGTGCTGATGGCGTTCGGCAGCGCCCTTGGCCTCTCGGTCGTCTCGCCGCAGCCTTACGCCGGCATCTCGGCCAGGGGCGCGGCCGTGCTGGCCGGCCTGTACATCGCCCTGGTCCATGTCGCTGCGTTCGCCACCGGCGGTTATCTCGCCGGCCGTCTGCGCTCGCCGTGGACGACCGACACGCTGGTCGAGCGCCACTTCCGCGACGGCGCCCATGGGTTTGCGGTCTGGTCGCTGGGCGTGGTGCTGGGCGCCATCCTCGCGCTGTCGGGCGCCGCTGGCCTGCTGAAGGCCGGCACGGCAATCGCCGCTGCAGGAACCGCCGGCGCCAGCTCCAATCCGGCGATCGCGCAAGTCTCGATGCAGCCGACCGACTATGCGGTCGATCGCCTGCTGGCGCCGGCGCCAGGCGGCGGCGGTGGCGCCACCCCGGCCGGAGACGGTGCGGCAAACGCCTCGCGGGCCGATCTCGCCGCGCCGATCACCCGGGCGTTCACGGCCAACCTGCACAACCCGCAGCTCGACGCCAACGACCGGACGATGCTCGCGAGCCTGGTCAGCCAGCGCACGGGCCTCTCGCAGGCCGATGCCGAGAAGCGTGTCGATCAGGCCTTCGCCGAGCTCAAGACCGCCGAGCAGAAAGCACGGGATGCCGCCGACAAGGCGCGCAAGACCACGCTGATCGCAGCGTTCCTGGCGGCGGCGGCGATGGCGATCGGTGCGGCGGCGGCTTGTGCCGGGGCCACCCTGGGCGCGCGCCATCGCGACGAGCGGACCTCGGTGGCGCTGTGGGGCTCGCCACGGTTCTGGTGAATGCGCGTCGGCGACGCGTCATGATCATGTCCCTCTCCCCCGTTAGAGCCCGATAGGGGCAGAGGCAAGTCTAGGAGAAGGGCTTCGAAGGTTGTCTGTAACCCCCCTTTGAGCAACCGGAGACATGGTTGACACTCCGAAAGGTCGGCCAACTATTGAGCCGGCCCTGTCCTTCGTTTCGACCATCACAAATGGCGCAACGGCGTGGGATGTCACGCAGTTGCCGACGCCCGCCAGCGACCGACGCTGCCATTTGCAGAAAAAAACGAGCGCGGTCGTAACCCACATCGACGGCGCGGTGTTTCTGTAACGCCAGCTTTTCTCCTCGTTTTCGCTGGCGGGTCCGACTCCACGTCACGTCGATTCCCCCGGTGTGACTATTGGAGTCGGGCCATCTTCGCAGGACCGCCATGACCGACACTGTTCGAACTCAGCCATCGACGCCGACAAACGGCTTCAACGTCGGCACGCCGGATGATGTCGAGGAGGAAATATCCAACACCGTTGCCGCTCAGCTCGGTGTTCCTCGGGCCACGATCACGCCCGCGGCCAGCTTCGAGGACGTGGGCGCAGACATCTGCGATCTGGCCGAGGTCGTCCTGCTGGTGGAGGAAGCGTTCGACGTCGAAATTTCCGCCGACGAAGTCGACCGGCTTGTCACCGTCGGCGATCTGATCGCCGCCGTGAGGGATCGTGCGATGCAGCCGCCGGGCGCCAGGAGCACGCGGCCGGATTGACCACACGTGGCCGTAACTCCGGCGCGCCATCACGGTCTCGTTCAGCGCGGCAGCTCGTACTTCAGCGTCACCTCGCCCAGGCCCTCGATCTTGCCGACGGCGGTGCTGCCGGGCGGCACGAACTGGCAGGCGACCATGCTGCCGGTCGAGACGATCATGCCCTTCTTCAGCGTCTTGCCGTGCTCGCCAAGCTTGTTGGCGAGCCAGGCCAGCGCATTGTAGCAATGGCCCAGCACGTCGCCCGAATTGCCGGTGCGCACCACCTTGCCGTCGAAGGCGATCGAGCCGTCGAGATTGCCGATGTCGAGGCTCCGCCAGTTCTTGTTCGGCTTGGCGAGCAGCGAGCCGCCGTTCCAGCCGACATCCATCACCAGCCAGGTCAGGCTGAGACGGCTGTAGTCGGCGCCGCGATCCTCGATCAGCTCGAAACCGGCACGCGCCTCGCCGATGTAGGGCTCGATCGATTCCTTGTCGTACGGCTTGTCCCTGGGCCGCGGCACGTCGGCGTTAACGGTGAGGATGACCTCGAGCTCGACGCCGAGGCGCGCCCACTGGTCGGCGCGCACCGAGGCCTTGTGCTCGAACACGCGCTTCTTGCGGATCGGCCCGTAGGCTGGGCCGCGGATGCCGGTCTGTTCCCAGATCTGCGGCGACGTGAGGGCGATCTTGTAGCCGACCAGCGGGCCCTGCTTGGGCACCAGCTTCTTCAGCAGCGCATCCTGCACCTTGTAGGCGGTGCGCTCATCTTCGATCGCGAACTGCTCGGGCCACCAGCCGACGACGGCGCGCGCGCGATGCACCTGGTGCAGCCAGTTGGCTGTCTTGGTGATGCTGAAGGCCATGCATTTCCTCCTGAGTCTCTGCCCTTGCGTGTCTCTCGGCCGGCCGCATAGTGCCATCATGGCAATGAAAGCGGTGCAACAATTCGGACCGGTGCGCGCGGCCGCCCTGGTCGGTGTCGTGCTGGCCGGCGGCGAGGGCCGGCGCATGGGGCCGGGCGTGCTGAAGCCGCTGCGCACGCTCGGCGGCCGGCCGATGGTGGCCCACGTCGTCGAACGGCTGCGGCCGCAGGTCATGGATCTGGTCGTCGTCGCCAACGACCCGCTGCCCGGCGTGCGCGCGCTCAAGGTGCCAGTGATCCCCGATCCGCCGGATACCCGGCGCGCCGCGGCGCGCGAGGGCCGGCGGCTGGGACCGCTCGCCGGCATCCTCGCCGGCATGGAATGGGCGCGGAAGCACCATCCGCATGCCGGATGGATCCTTACGGCCCCGACCGACGTGCCGTTCCTGCCGCTCGACCTCACGGTGCGGCTGTGTGGCCTGATGCACGTACCGGAGCCCGACGTCCTGATGGTGCGGCATGGGCGCCGCCGCGAGAACACGCTCGCGGTCTGGTCGGTGAAGCTCGCCGACGACTTGCGGCGCGCGATCCTGGAGGAGGGGATGCGCCGCGTCGAGGCGTTCGCCGAGCGTCACCGGCTGGCCGAGCTTGCCTGGCCGGGCGGCGGCGCGCCGTTCATGAACGTCAACACGCCGGCCGAGCTCAGCGCGGCATCGGATCGCTTGGGGAAGAGGGGACTCTCTCCAGCTCGATCACATTCCCGTCGATGACGACTTTGCCGGCGTTCTCGAAGTTCACGGTGATGCGATGGCCGATCATCGACTGCACCTGGCCCTGGCCCCAGTCGGGCTTGCCGGGGTGGCGCACGAAGTCGCCGGGTGAAAGCAGGGCGTTGCCGGGCTTGTCGAACAAGCTTTAGTGACTCCCAAGTGATGTATAAGACGATCATATCATCCCCGAGGAGGATACCGATGACCACCACCCGCATCGCCATCGCATCGGCCCTCGCGGCCGCGCTCGTGCTGCCGGCTGCCGCGCAGGCGCAGGGCAACATGGAAAAATGCTACGGCGTCGCCAAGGCCGGCAAGAACGATTGCCAGACCGCGCATTCCTCCTGCGCCGGCACCTCGAAGAAGGACCAGCAGGCCGATGCCTGGATCTCGGTTCCCAAGGGCGTCTGCGAGAAGCTGGTCGGCGGCAAGCTGAGCACCGGCTGACCATGATCTCGGCCGCCGGCATCGGATTGCGCTCGCCGCATCTTGCGGAGATCGAGATCGACCGGCCGGCCGCCGGGTTCCTGGAGATCCATGCCGAGAACTATCTGGCGAGTTCGCCGGCTCTCGCGGCCGTCGAGCGGCTGCGCGCCGACTACGCCTTCTCGGTGCACGCGGTTGGCCTGTCGCTGGGCTCGTGCGACGGCCTCGACGAGGAGCATCTGGCGCGGGTCGCCGCGTTGGTGAAGCGGCTCGAGCCGGCGCTGGTCTCCGATCATCTCTCGTGGAGCACCTTCGGCGGACGTTACTTCAACGATCTGCTGCCGCTGCCCTACAGCGAAGAGGCGTTGGCCGTCGTGGTCGACAACGTGCAGCGCCTGCAGGATGCGCTCGGGCGCCGGGTCGCGGTCGAAAACCCGTCCTGCTATCTCGGCTTTGCGCAGTCGACCTTGAGCGAGCCGGCGTTCCTGTCCGAGCTGGCGCGGCGCAGCGGCTGTGCGCTGCTGCTCGACGTCAACAACATCGCCGTGACGGCGCACAATCTCCGATTGGAGGCGCGTGACTGGCTTAGCCTGCCGGGCGAGGCGATCGTGCAGTATCACCTCGCCGGCCACGCGGTGAACGATGCCGATGGTGAGCCGATCCTGATCGACGACCACGGCAGCCGGGTGAAGGACGGCGTCTGGGCGCTCTTCGGCGACGTCGTGCGCCGCTTCGGTCCGCGGCCGACCCTGATCGAATGGGACACCGACCTGCCCGCACTCGACGTGCTGCTCGACGAGGCGGCGCGCGCCGATCGGATCACCTCTACTGCAGGCGGGCTGCATGCCGCTCGCGCTGCCTGACCTGCAGGCGGCCTTCGCCGCCCATCTCGCCGGCGCCGACCGCCCCGATCTGGCGGCCGGGGTTTTGGGCGACGCCATCCCCTCCGCCGCGCGGCTGCGCGTCTATCGCCACCACGTCCAGGAGAGCCTGGCCTCGGCTCTGGCGGCCACCTTTCCCACCGTGCAGGCGGTGGTCGGCAGCGATTTCTTCCGCGCTCTCGCCCGCGCCTTCGTCGCTGAGAACCTGCCGCGGCAGCCGGTTCTCGCCGAGTACGGCGAGGACTTTCCCGCCTTCGTCGCAGGCTATGAGCCCGCCCGCGGCCTGCCTTACCTGGCCGACGTTGCCCGTTTGGACTGGGCCCTGAACGCGGCTTTCCATGCCTCGACTGACGAACGGCTGGCGGCCGCCGATCTGGCGGCTCTCCCCGCCGACCGCTTGCTTTCGCTGCGTCTGGTCCTGGCGTCTGGGACCGCCCTGGTGAGCTCCGCCCATCCTCTCGACCGCATATGGGCGGCCTCCCAGCCCGGCGCGCCAGAGGGAACCGTCGACCTCGACGCCGCTGGTGCGCACCTGCTCGTGCTGCGTCGGCCCGACGATGCGGCCTTCGTCGTCCTGTCGCCGCCAGAAGCCCGGTTCGTGGACGGCATTGCCCTCGGAAAGACACTGGAAGAGGCGGCGGCATGGGTCGATGGGGAGTTCGACCTGACGGCGGGGTTCGCGCGGCTGCTCAACCTGGGGGCGTTTGCGGCACTGCAATAGGACTGCCATCTTGGCACCATAATTGCGCGTGGTTTGTGAGGATTTCAGGTTCCGGACTTTGCTGCACTGCACGACAAGTAGCGGCTAGCAACAGTGAACCATGTTGCGGAGTCATCGGCCGTCCCTATACTCCGCGCGCCTCAAGAACCGCCTTGCCCTCGAGGCGGTCAGTTAAGTCGCTGCGAGTGGAGTTGCCGACGATGTCGATCACGTTGCCGCAGAATTACCGGCCGACTGAACGCGAAGCCTTCATGAACCCGATGCAGCAGGAATACTTCCGCCAGAAGCTGCTGAAGTGGAAGAACGAGCTGATCGAGGAATCCAACCAGACACTGCAGAACATGCAGGAGGAGAGCCTGGCGCAGCCCGATCTGGCCGATCGCGCCACCGCCGAGACCGACCGCTCGCTGGAGCTGCGCACCCGCGACCGCTTCCGCAAGCTGATCTCCAAGATCGACAGCGCGATGAAGTCGATCGACGAAGGCACCTACGGGTACTGCGAGGAGACCGGTGAGCCGATCTCGTTGAAGCGTCTCGAAGCCCGCCCGATCGCCACGCTCTCGGTCGAGGCGCAGGAGCGCCACGAGCGTCTCGAGCGCACCCGCCGCGACGAAGGCGCCGACTGACGGCGTAGCCGTCATCCCGAGCGCAGCGAGGGATCTGTTGCAGGCCCTTCGCTTCGCTCAGGGCTTCGGCTTCGCCTCAGCCTGCAGGTCCTGACGCCGGAGCGCGCGGCCTGCGCGGCCGCCGCCGGGCTTACCGTCGCGCCACACGACCGCGCCGTTGCACAGCACGACGTCGATGCCCTTGGCCGGTGAGATCGGCTTCTCGAAGGTCGCGGTGTCGATCACCGTCGCCGGATCGAAGATGCAGATGTCGGCATAGAAGCCGGGCTTCACCTCGCCGCGCTTGGTGAGGCCGAAGCGCTGCGCCGAATACGAGGTCATGCGCCGCACCGCGTCTTCCAGCGGGAATAGCTTCAGCTCGCGCGAGTAATGCCCCAGGACGCGCGGAAACGTGCCCCACAGGCGGGGATGGGGATGGGCGTCGAAAGGAATGCCGTCCGAGCCGATCATGGCGCCGGGATGGGCCATCGCGCTCTGCACGTCCTTCTCGTCCATCATGAAGTAGATGGCGCCGGCCGGCTGGATGCGATCGGCGGCCTCGCGCATGGAGCAGCCCATCTCCTGGGCGATCTCCTTGAGGTCGCGGCCGGCGAGGCCAGCCACCTTGTCCGACCAGGTGATCAGCACCTTGTCCGAGCGATCCAGCATGTCGCTGCGCAGGATCGTCGAGCCCGCGACGTAGGGATAGACGTCGAAGGCGATCTGCTGCTGCTTCATCGCCTCGCTGAACTTGGGCAGCGTCTCCTTCATGCGGCCGAAGTTGGCGCGCCCCGAGCACTTGTGATGCGAGACGATGATCGAGGCGCTGGCGCGCCGGCCGATCTCGAAGGTCTCGTCCATCGCCGGCAGGATGTTCTCGCCCTCGTCGCGCATGTGGGCGGTGTAGACGCCACCCCATTTGCCTAGGGGCTTGGCGACCTCCGCCACCTCGTCAGTCGAGGCGGCGTTGGCGACGGCATAGAAGAGCCCGCTCGACATGCCGATGGCGCCCTGTTCCAGGCTCTGGTCCAGGAGGTCGCGCATGCCGCCGATCTCGCCGGCCGTCGCGGTACGGGCGAGATCGTCGCCCATGAAATTCATGCGCAACGTCGAATGGCCGATCAGGAAGGTGCCGTTGATGGCGGGCTTCGCAGCATCGACCTTGGCGGCGAACTCGCCGAAGGTCTTCGAGATGTTGGCCTTATTGCGCACGATCAGCGACAGGAAGTGCCCGACGTCGGGACGAATATAGGGCGCGGCCGAGGCACCGCAGTTGCCGCAGACCACGGTGGTCACGCCCTGGCTCGCTTTCATCGCCATGGTCGGGTTATCGATCAGGGCGGTGTCGTCGTGGGTGTGCACGTCGATGAAGCCCGGCGCTACCACCTTGCCCTTGGCGTCGATCTCGTTGTCGCCCTTCAGCGAGCCCGGCGTCTCGACCGCGGCGATGCGGTCGCCCTTCAGCGCCACGTCGGCGGCGAACAGCTTCTTGCCGGTGCCGTCGGCAACCTGGCCGTTGCGGATGACGATGTCGTAGGCAGCCATAATCGTTACGCTCCGGCTTCGTTGCGGCCGAGCCGCATGTCCATATCGAACGGATAAAGCGGCCGCTTGACGCGGGTGTACTTGAAGAGCTTGAGGTCGGAGGCCGTGCAGCCGTCGCCGTCGCACATGACGATGTGCTTGGCGATCGGCTCGAAGCCTGCGCGGAAATGCTGACGCGACTTGATCAGCACGTACTTCTTGCGCCGCGGATCGATGCCGCAATGGGTGAAGACGCCGAGATCGAACGGCTCGGCGCGCTTCTCCGACACCACGATCTGCATCTTGCCGGTATCGAGCACGGCTGTGCGGCCCATGCGCACCGTGGTACCGGTCGCCATCGGGCCGGTGACGACGAACTGGCCGTCCGTGATCGCCTTGACCTTGCCGCTGACCTTCAGCGGCTTGCCCTTGAGGCCCATGGCCGGCATGTCGATCTTGCCGCCGAGCTCGAGCGTGACCTCCGCGCCGACGCCGGCCTTGATCATCTGCTCGACGCAGGCCGGATCGCAGATCGGCCCGGCGCAGGCATCCTCGAGGCCCTGCTTCATCGCCTCCTCGATCACGCTCATGACGTCCTGCGTGCCGCCCGAGGCGGTGTTGTCGCCGTGATCGGCCATCACCACCGGGCCGCCCTCGAGCGACTTGGCGCGCGCCACCTGGACCGACAAGGGCTCGGCATGGAACAGGAAGCCTTCGCGCTTCTCCCACGCCGTATCGAGGATCTTGTTCAACAGGATCTCGCCCTCGGCCGTGCGCTTGTCGCAGACGATCACCGAGGAGAGGGCGAGATGAGGGATGTCGGCCTGCGGGAAGCCGCCGAACACCGAGGCGTTCAGCACCTGGCCGGTATCCTCGGCCTGGTTGGCCATGCCCATCAGCGTCTTCATCGGCTCACGCGACGGCGTATGGACCAGCGAGCTGCTCATGATCGGGCGATTGCCCCACACCATCTTGGGCTCGACCTCGCCCGCCAGCATGCGCATCAGCGTGCGGCCGGCGCGGCGCGCGGTGTCGGCCATGTCGATATGGGGATAGGTGCGATAGCCGGTGATGATGCTGGCGCCCTTGATCATGGCGTCGGTCATCTGGGTGTGGAAATCGAGCGCGACGGCGATCGGCACATCGGGGGCGATCTTGCGGATCCGGTTCAGCAGCTCCCCTTCGCCGTCGTCGTAGTGCTCGGCGACCATGGCGCCATGCAGGGCGAGCAGCACGGCATCGCAGCCCTTCTTGACCTCGTCGACGATCGCCGTGGTCATCTGCTCGTAGGCGGCCTTGGTCACCAGTCCTGACGGGTGCGCCGACGCCGCCATCGGCACGCTGAACTCCGCGCCGGCCTTGCGGGCCACTTCTATAAAGCCGCCGAGCGAGGTGTTGGTACCTTCCGTCTCCTTGATGGCGGCCGGTCCGCTCAGGGCGCCGGCTCGGGCGAAGGACTCGATGGGGGTAGGGAGCGGCGAGAACGTATTGGTCTCATGCATCATCATCGCCACAACGAACTTGTTCGCCACCTTCACCCTCCACGTAACTGTTCACGCAACTGCCAAGTCCTTGAGCAATCTACCGAATTGCCCGAAAAGGCGGCTGCCAAAGCTTTGCGCAATCTGCAGACCTGCCTCGCGTGATTCTTGTGCGTTGCAAAAAGGCAACACAAGAATCGGAACACGAAATTGGCTAAATCTGTGAAATTAAGAGATTTTTTCCCCCTTGCATTTCCTTCGCAGGTGCACCATTCTTGGGATGCAGCAAACGTCGCGTCAGCGACCTCTGTGTTTGCTGTATGCCCGTCTTGGGCGTTTCCTCCCTAAACTCGGGCCGTGCTTGTCACGGCCCCTTTTTTTGGCTGCCCCTCTTGAGCTGGTCGGTAGAAGCTATTCCGCCGCCAGCGGCCGCGGCGCCAGAATGGTGGCCGCCTGGCCCGCGATTTCCTCGAGGAAGCCCGCCATCAAGCGTTCGATCGCACCGGCTGTCACCAGCTTCTCGTGGCGCGCCTCGTTCATGTAGAGAGAGCGATTGATTTCGATCTGCAGTGCGTGGCGATTGAGGCCGGGTCGGCCATAGCGCTGGGTCGTGAAACCGCCGGCATAGGGCTGGTTGCGCTGCACCTTGAGGCCATTGCTGGTGAACCAGCGCTCGGCGCTGTCGACCAGATCCGGTGCGCAGGACTCGCCGTGATTGTCGCCCAGCACGATGTCGACGCGCTGGTCGCGCTCGCGGGGCCCCACGCCCGAGGCCGAGGACGGCATGGAATGGGCGTCGATCAGGAGCGCGCTGCCGAACTGGCGATGGGTCTCCTCGACAAGCGCCGAGAGGGCGCTGTGATAGGGCCGCCAGCAGCTCGCCAGCCGCTGCTCGATCTCATCCGACGGCATGCGGCCGCGATAGATCGCCTCGCCGCTGGCGGCGACGCGCGGGATCATGCCAAGGCCCGCGGCAACGCGCGTGGTGCGATGATTCAACGACCGCGGCAGGGGGCCTTCGAACATGCCGGGATCGAGCTCGTAAGGCTCGCGGTTGGCATCGACGAACGACCGCGGAAAGCGCGCCGCCAGGAAGGGAATGCCGAGGGCAGGGGCCGCCGAGAACAGCTCGTCGACGAAGGCATCCTCGGCGCGGCGCAATGCCGCCAGTGGCACGGCGGTCTGGGCCAGGAAGCTTGCCGGGTAGACCGATCCGCTGTGCGGCGAGGCGACGACGACCGGTGCGGTCTGGCGCCGCGGCGTACGGCAATCCAACGCTTCGTGAGCGGACGCGGTCGAAAACTCCATGGATGGGTCATAGCGCGCCGCCGGAGGCGCGTCATGCGCAGACTTGCCAACCCAGGGTCCGCGATGTAGACGACCGCTCTTTCCGGCGATGCCCTGGGAACTCGGGGGCGCGTAGCTCAGCGGTAGAGCACTGTCTTGACATGGCAGGGGTCACAGGTTCAATCCCTGTCGCGCCCACCATCGCCCCACCACAATCCCTTGTCTGAATTCTTCTCCCTCTATTCACACGAGTTCGTGCGAATTGCCTGCTGCGTGCCCCGTACGCGGGTTGCCGACGCCACCTACAACCTCACCGAGACGCTGCGGCTGGCGGCCGAGGGCGACAAGGCCCGCACGGCCATCATGGTCTTTCCCGAGCTCGGGCTCTCGTCATACGCCATCGAGGACCTGCTGCTGCAGGACGCGCTGCTCGATGAGATCGAGGCGTCGATCGCCAAGGTGGTGGCGGCCTCCAACAAGCTCTTTCCCGTCCTGATCGTCGGCGCGCCGCTCCGGCTCGCCGGCCGCCTGTACAACACCGCGATCGTGATCCATCGCGGCGTCATCCTGGGCGTGGTTCCCAAGACCTATCTGCCCAACTACCGCGAGTTCTACGAGAAGCGCCACTTCGTGTCGGGCGCGAACATCGTCGAGAATCGCATCAAGCTCGCGGGCCAGCAGGTGCCGTTCGGCACCGACATGCTGTTCCGCTCGACCGGCAGCGTGCCCGTCACGTTCCATGTCGAGATCTGCGAGGACATCTGGGTGCCGGTGCCGCCCTCGGCTCATGCGGCGCTCGCCGGCGCCGAGGTGCTGGTGAACCTGTCGGCCAGCAACATCACCATCGGCAAGGCCGAGGCCCGTCGGCTTCTGTGCGGCAGCCAGTCGATGCGGGGCATCGCGGCCTACGCCTACTCGGCTTCCGGGCCGGGCGAATCGACGACCGATCTCGCCTGGGACGGTCACGCGGCGATCTACGAATGCGGCGACCAGCTCGCCGAGACCACGCGCTTCGAGAAGGATTCGACCATCGTCAGCGCCGACGTCGATCTCGGCCGCATCCGCCAGGAGCGCCTGCGCAACAACGGCTTCGCCGATTGCGCCCTGATCGAGGGCGACAAGGTCAAGCGCTTCCACAAGGTCGACTTCGCGCTCGAGGCGCCCAAGGGCAAGGTGGCGCTGGAGCGCGCCATCGAGCGCTTCCCCTACGTGCCGTCCGATCCGGCCAAGCTGCGCGACAATTGCTACGAGGCCTACAACATCCAGATCCAGGGGCTGGCGCAGCGCCTGCACGCGAGTCGCGCGCAGCGTGCCATCATCGGCGTCTCGGGTGGCCTCGATTCGACGCAGGCGTTGATCGTCACCTGCCGGGCGATGGATCAGCTCGGCCTGCCGCGCAAGAACGTGCTGGCCTACACGCTGCCGGGCTTCGGCACCTCGGACAAGACGCACAAGAATGCCTGGCGGCTGATGGAGGCGCTGGGCGTCACCGCAGCCGAGATCGACATCAAGCCGGCCGCCCGGCAGATGCTGGCCGACATCGGCCACCCCTTCGCTGAGGGCAAGAAGGTCTACGACGTCACCTTCGAGAACGTGCAGGCGGGCTTGCGCACCGACTATCTCTTCCGCCTGGCCAACCAGCATGGCGGCATGGTGGTGGGAACCGGCGATCTCTCGGAGCTGGGCCTGGGCTGGTGCACCTACGGCGTCGGCGATCACATGTCGCACTACAATCCCAACGGCTCGGTCTCCAAGACGCTGATCCAGCACCTCATCCGTTTCGTCGCCGCCTCGGGCGATGTCGGCAAGGAGACGGCCGCGATCCTGCACGACATCCTCGACACCGAAATCTCGCCCGAGCTGATCCCCGCCGATGCCGGCGGCGCCATCCAGTCGACCGAGCAGACGGTCGGGCCCTACGCCCTGCAGGACTTCAATCTCTATTATCTGACGCGGCTGGGATTCCGGCCGTCCAAGATCGCCTTCCTGGCATGGAACGCCTGGCACGACATCGACAAGGGCGCCTGGCCCGCCAATCTGCCGGCCGGCACGCGGCGCGCCTATGAGCTCGCCGACATCCGGCACTGGCTGAAACTGTTCCTGCGGCGTTTTTTCACCAACCAGTTCAAGCGCTCGGCCCTGCCCAACGGGCCCAAGATCTCGTCCGGCGGCTCCTTGTCGCCGCGCGGCGACTGGCGCGCCCCGTCGGACGGCAGCCCGGATGTCTGGCTGGCCGAGCTCGAGACCGTGCCCGAGAAGGCCAAGTAGCAGCGCATGTCGAGGACCTGACGCGCACGGAGCTCGTGGCCTTCATCGCCGCGTTGAGCGATGAGGAGCGAGGCCCACCAGCAGCACAACCGCCGCACTGCCGGCTATCTTCCGGGCGAGCTGCTGCTCCCCGGTTATCTCGAGGAAGGTTTGTCGCAGTAGGGCTTTACGTGCGCGGAATTCGAATCGAGCGTTTGTGAGCCTCTTTCGCCTGCTGCGGTCTAAAAGTACAAATAGGCATCGGAGGGACGTTCGATGCCGCTCAAGATCAAGAAGACCGTGAAGCAGATGGTGGAGGAGGCCGACAGCCAGATCGAGACGATGCCGCTCGCCGAGGTCATGAAGCTGCACGGGAAGCCCGGTGTCACCTTCATCGACATCCGCGATCCGCGCGAGCTGTGGCGCGACGGCACCATTCCCGGCGCCATCAACGTGACGCGCGGCATGCTGGAGATGTGGATCGATCCCGAGAGCCCTTACGCCAAGGACTACTTCCAGACCGGCAACAAGTTCATCTTCTTCTGCGCCGGCGCCTGGCGCTCGGCGCTGGCCACCAAGACCGCGCAGGACATGGGCCTGACGCCGGTCGCCCATATCGAAGGAGGGTTCGGCGCCTGGAAGAAGGCCGGCGGTCCGGTCGAGAAGGTCGAGCCGAAGAAGTAGACCGGCGATGAGCCCTGATATGGCGCCCGATAATAGCGCATTGGTGCCGCAGCCGACGCTGATCGACTTTCCCGAGTTCGTGTCGATCCCGATCCGTATCGCCCGCAACGCGGCGGCGTGGCCGGACAGAGTCGCGGTGAAACGCGAGGGCAATGTCCGCAGCTGGCGCGACTTCGACAGGCGCATCAACAAGGTCGCCCGCACGCTCGCCGGCATGGGGATCGGCAAGGGCGACAAGATCGCCATCCTGGCGGCGAACTCCATCGAATATCTCGAGACCTTCATGGGCGCGCTGCGCGCCGGTGCCTGCGTCGTGCCGCTCTCGACCATGGCCGCGGCCGATGCGCTCGAGAAGATGCTCGACGATTGCGATGCCAAGATGCTGTTCGTGTCGGACCAGTATCGCGCCCTGGTCGAACCGTATGAGGCACGGCTCGGCAAGCTGATCGAGGGCGGCCGCATCGCCTACGATTTCAAGCGCGCCGGCTGGCGTGACTTCGAGGCCTGGCTCGCGCCCGCGAGCGATGCGCCGTTCGAGGTGCCGATCGACCAGCTCGACGACTTCAACATCATCTACAGCTCGGGCACGACCGGCCTGCCCAAGGGCATCCTGCACAGCCACATCATGCGCGACATGACGGCGGTGCGGTTCGCGGCATTCGAGTACGGGCCCGACGCGATTTCCCTCGTCTCGACGCCGCTCTATTCCAACACCACGTTGGTCGCCGTGCTGGCCACGATCGGGCTGGGCGGTACGACGATCCTGATGCCGCGCTCGGATGTCGTGAAGTTCCTGGAGATCTGCCAGCGCGAACGCGTCACCCATGCCATGCTGGTGCCGGTCCAGTACCAGCGCATCCTGGCGCATCCCGACTTCGACAAATACGACCTCGGCGCCTTCAAGGCGAAGCTCTCGACCAGCGCGCCGCTGCGCGCCCAGATCAAGGCCGATTGCCTGAAGCGCTGGCCGGGGCACCTGGTCGAGATCTACGGGCTGACCGAGGGCGGCGCCGCTTGCACCCTGGTCGCCGACCTCAATCCCGACAAGCTCCATACGGTGGGCCAGCCGGGCCTCGGCAGCGAGATCGTCGTCCTCGACGAGCAGGGCAAGGTCCTGCCGCGCGGCGAGGTCGGCGAGCTCGCGGGCCGCGCCCAGCTTATGATGAAGGGCTACTACAAGCAGCCCGACAAGACGCGCGATCTCTTCTGGTACGACGACAAGGGCCAGCTGTTCTTCAAGTCGGGCGACATGGGCCGCATCGACGAGGACGGCTTCGTCGTCCTGCTCGATCGCAAGAAGGACATGATCATCTCCGGCGGCTTCAACGTCTATGCCGCCGACATCGAGGTCCTGCTGCTGAAGCACCCCGACGTCGTCGACGTTGCGGTGATCGGCATCCCGAGCGAGCAGTGGGGCGAATCGCCGATGGCGCTCTGCGTGCGCCGCGCCGGCGCGACCGCGAGCCAAGACGAGATCCGCGACTGGGCCAATGACCAGCTCAGCAAGACCCAGCGCCTGGTCGCGGTCGAGTTCCGGGACGGGCTGCCGCGCAGCACCATCGGCAAGATCATGAAACGCGAGCTGCGCGAGACCTATTGGGCCGGCCGCTCGGCAAGGATTTGAGGCGACCATGAGCGAACCCGAGCTGCGTTCTTCCCACCTGTTCACCTTGAGCCTGACGGTCGACCCGAACATGACCGACGTCGGCGAGACGCCCTATGGCCGGCGGCGCATCGCCACCGTGACTGGCGGCACCTTCGAGGGCGAGGAACTGCGCGGCACCGTGCTGCCGTCGCCGGCCGGCGACTGGCTGCTGCTGCGGCGCGACGGCATCCTGCAGCTCGACGTGCGGCTCACGCTCAAGACCGACGACGGCCACCTGATCTACATGAGCTATCGCGGCATGCGCCACGGCCCGGCCTGGGTGATCGAGCAGCTCAACAAGGGCGAGAAGGTCGATCCCGCCCAGTACTACTTCCGCTCGACGCCGTGGTTCGAGACCGCGTCGGAGAAATATCGGTTCCTCAATCGCATCGTCTGTGTCGCCACCGGCCGGCGCGATCCGACGGGTCCGGTCTACGAGGTTTTCCACATTCTCTGATCTTGCCGGACCGCGGGCCTCCAGGCCCGCTCATGTTCTTCCGGACCGCGCGCGTCTCGCGCGCTCATGAGCGGGCCTGGAGGCCCGCGGTCCGGCAAGAGATCAAAACGCGGACACCAAGACGACAACGCCCGCAACAAGGAACACGGCGAAGAAAACCCAGGTCGGCGACAGCGGATCGATGGTGGCATCGTTCGGATTGCCGGCGGCGAAGCGCCGGCCGGCTGGCCAGTCCGGCTTCTGATCGTAACCCAGCGTGCCGTATGGCGTGAGCCGTCCGTCGCCTCGAACGCCACCACCGGGAAGTATCGCCGCGAGACGACGTGGTGGCCCGTGCGCAGATATTTCTCGTGGAAGGTTCGCTTCCAGCCGATGAGGGCGCCCTCGGCGTGCCGCCCGATCAGCGGCAGCTTGACCGCGCACCAGAGCGCATGGCCGCTCAGCAGCGTCACGGCGGCGCCGATGACCAGAAGGGCCGCCGTCGTCATCGCCTGGACTAGAAGATCTGCGCCAGCACGGGCAGGATGTATTCGCGGAACTTCGCCGGATGCTCGCTCATCGGGAAGTGGCCGACATGGTTCATGATCGTAACCTGCGCTCCGGGGATCTGCGCGGCGGTGCGCAGCGTGTCCTCGGCGGTGCACGAGAAGTCGTACTCGCCGGTCAGCAGATAGAGCGGGCAGGCCTTGGTGTCGATGGTCTTCACTTTCTCGCGCAGATCGCCGTCGACGCGATAGAAGTAGAGGTCGCCTTTGAACACGCCCGGGCCGCCCTGCATGTACATCCACAGCGTCTCGTGGCGGCTCGCCGGCGGACCCTGCGGTGCGATCAGCCCGGAGACCAGCGCGGCGCAGACCTCGCCGCCATGGACGTCGGGCCGGTGCAGCCAGGCGGTGTCGTACCACGGCTGCTGGAAATCGGCGGCCTCGAGGGCGATCAGGGCGCGGAACTCGGCGGCATGCGCGATCGCGAGATTGAGCACGATGCGCCCGCCGATCGAGCAGCCCATGACGACGGGCCGATCGAGTTCCAGCGCGCGGCAGAAGGCGCGGATGGCGGCGGTGTAGGACGCCGTCGTCAGGCGATACTCGGTCTTCTCCCAGCCATCGGGCGGCGTCGATTTGCCGTGCCAGGGCATGTCGAAGGCGAGCACGCGAAAGCGCGACGTGACCTCGGGATCGGCCATCAGATGGCGGTACTGCCGGCCGTCGGCGCCGGCGGTATGCAGGCAGACCAGAGGGATTCCGCCGCCGTCCTCGGGCCCCGCCTCCTCGAAATAGATACGGTGGTCGACACCATCGATCTTGAGCCGCACGTAGCGGCCGATCATGGGATCGAGAACCGGCGCCATGCTCAGTTTTCCCGGCGGGGCAGGGCCAGCAGATCCTTGAAGAACTGCAGGCTCTGCAACAGTGGCCGGAAGTCACCCTCCATCGAGGCGACGCCGCGCTTGGTGAGCGCGAACAGGTCGTGCCAGCCCGGCGCCGGGATCGGCTGCCAATGCTGCGTCCAGGCCTCGTCGGTGCCGCGCACGGTGAAGGCCGAGGAGCGCATCAGCCGCGCGCCGCGCTCGAAGGCGGCGAGTGCGCCGTTCTCGAGGCCGAGAAAGAACGGCTGGTCGCCGATATCGACACGGCAGTCGACCGTCACCCAGCGGCCGCGGCGCCGCAGGTCGGCATCGGCATCGAGCAGGTCGGGCAGTCGTGCGAAGCGATCGGCAGGGCTCATTCCTGCAAAATGTACTCGATCGTCGATCCGTCGGAAGCCTTGAATGTCGTCTTGACCCAGCGGCCGCGGTCGTCGAACCACTGGTCCGTGGTGACGTCGCCGGCATAGCGATAGTGGTTGGCATCGATCCAGCCGCTGGCCGTCTTCACCCTCTCGCGCCCGAGCAGTGTGACCTGAACGTTTGCCTGTCGGCCGTTCTGGGTATTGAGCAGGCTTTTCTGGCTGATCTGGCGGACGTTCCAGTGCGACGTCGGCAGCAGGCTGGCCGGCATGATCTCACGCCCCGAATTGTGTTGGACCTCGATGCCGTCGGCGGTGCGCTGGGCGCGAACGACATACCGGGTGCCGTTGTCGTCGGTCTGGGTCGCGATCGACTGGAAGGCATCGCCGCTCCAGACCTCGTGGGCGCGATGGCGGTAACGATAGGCGGTGAAGCCCAGCATCTTCACCAGGAAGTCGACCGACGCGGAGACCGTCAGCTCTCGACCGTTGTGCTGGAAGGCGAGGTTATGGCGACCGATCAGCTCGCCGTTGCGGTAGACGGCGAACGACTGGTTCGGCCCGTAAGGCAGGTCCTGTGCGCGGCATACCGTAACGGGCCCGACCGCGACCAGGATAAGCGCGGCGAAGAGACGGTGCATCGAAATCCCCCTGTCGATCATACGATGGAGGGGGCTGTTGGATCACCTGCAATTCATCAAGGGAGCGTGAGCCTACACAACCCGTTCCGCGCGCAATTTCTTGATGGCGGCGGGGTCGTAGCCCAGCTCCTGCAGGATCTGGTCGGTATGCTCGCCCAGCCTGGGCGCGCGGCGGCGGATGGTGAGCGGCGTGCGCGAGAGCTTCACCGGCTCCTGCAGCACGGGCGCGGGCTTGGTCATGCCGGGATAGTCCATGTGGTGGAAGAATCCCGCCTCTTTCACGTGCGGATCTTCGAGCGCCTGCTGCGGCGCATAGACCGCGCCGGCCGGAATGCGGTTGGCCTCGAGTTCTTCCAGCGCCTGCTTGACCGTCCTGGCGTCGCACCACTTCTGCATGATGGCCGACAGCGCCTCGCCATTGTCGCCGCGCGCCAGGTCGTCCTTGAAGCGCGGGTCCTTGGCGAGACGTTCGTCACCCATCAGCTTGCACCAGCGCACGAACAACGGCTGGCCGATGGTCATGGCGTAGATCCAGCCGTCCTTGCACTTGAAGGTATCGGAGGGGCCGGCGGTGAAGCCTCGGTTGAGCGTGGCCATGCGGTTGAGATCGAGCAGCGCCTGCTCGATGAGATGGCCATTGGTGATGTTGATGGCCGTGCGCAAGAGCGCCGTCTCGACCTTCTGGCCCTTGCCGCTCCTGGCGCGATCCATCAGTGCGGCCAGCACGCCCACCGTGCTGAGCAGCGCCGAGCTGAAATCGACGAACGGCGCGTTCATGCGTGTCGGCACCTTGCCGTCGCCCGAGAGATACATGGCGCCCGACATCGCCTGGCCGATCGTGTCGAAGCCGACCCGGGTGGCGTAGGGGCCCTCGGAGCCGAAGGTCGAATTGGTGGCGAGAATGATGCGCGGGTTGATGGCCGAGATGGTCTCGTAGTCGATGCCCATGCGCTTGAGGTCTTCGTAGGGCAGGTTGGCGATCACCACGTCGGACACCGCCACAAGCTTCTTTACGATCTCCTGGCCGGCCGGCTTCATGGGATTGAGCGTGAGGCCGAGCTTGTTGCGGCCCATCTGGAGGAACATCGCGCCTTCGCCGCCCTCGGCCACCGGCGTCACCCAGCGATCCTCGCTGCCCTCCAGCTTCTCGATGCGGATCACCTCGGCGCCGAGGTCACCCAGCATGGTGCCGCAGAACGGGCCCGCGATGTAGCGGCCGAAATCGAGAACGCGTATCCCTTCCAGAACTCCCGCCATGGAACGCCTCAGGCAGCCTTTGCCGCTGCGCGCTGCTTGGCGGCCCTGAGCGTGCCGCCACGCATCAGATGGCCGGGCAGGGGACGGCCGACGACCTCCTCGGCGAGTCTCGCGACCTCGATCAGGCGGTCGATGTCGAGCCCGGTCTCGACGCCCATTTCCTCGCACATGAACGCGAAATCCTCGGTGCAGATGTTTCCGGCCGCGCCATCGGTCGCGGCGAACGGGCACCCGCCGAGGCCCGCGATCGAGGCATCGAACTTGGTGACTCCCAGCCGCAGGCCGGCATAGGCGGCAGCCTGTCCGGTGCCGCGCGTGTCGTGGAGGTGAAGCGCGATCTCGAGCTCCGGCCACTTGTTGCGGATCGCGCCGACCAGGCGCTCGACCGAGCGCGGTGTCGCCCAGCCCATGGCGTCGGTGAGCTTGATGCCCTTGAGCTTGAAACCGGCGAGCTCGGCCTCGTCGAGCGCCAGCTGCACGCGCTGCAGGATCAGCTCGGTCGAAAGCTCGCCCTCGTAGTTGCAGCCGAAGGCGCCCAGGATGATGCCCCATTCGACCGGCATGCCGCGGTCCTTGAAGGTCTTGAGCGACATGCGCTGCTCGACCATGGCATCAGCCACCGACTTGCCGATGTTCTTGCGCGAGAAGGTATCGGAGGCGGTGACGCGTACGCCGCCATCGACATGCAGCGGCCCGCGCAGCGCTCGCTCGAGACCCTGCTGGTTCAGCCACAGCGCGCTGTACTCGATGCCCGGCTTCTGGTGAATGGCCGATGCGACTTCCTCGGCGTCGCCCATGGTCGGCACGCGCTTCGGATTGACGTAGGAAACGCAGTTGATGTGCCTGAGGCCGGTGTCCGCCAGCGCCTCGATGAGGCGAACCTTGTCGGCCACCGGGATGATCTGCTTCTCCGACTGGAAGCCCTCGCGAGGGCCTTCCTCGGCGATCAGCACGCGCTTGGGCAGGTCGGACATGAGACGGCTCCCTTGGGCTTCGGCCCTCCGATCAGCGTATCACCAGATGCCGTTGATGATGTAGATGTTCATGCCGAGGCCGACCTTGAACACGACGGTGCAGAGGATCGTCAGCACGACCATGTTGCCGATCACCTCGGTCAGCTTGAACTCCTCACCGCCCAGCGAGGCGATCAGGACCAGCGCCACCAGGGACGGCAGCAAGCCGGCGCGCTCGAACAGGAAGGCGAACAGCAGGATGCCGACCGTCACCATGGTGATGGGCTTCCACTTGGGCGCCTCGACCGGATCGTCCGCCTCCGCGCCCGGCCTTCCGAACAGCGAGATCAGGACCAGCATGATGACGACGTCGAGGACCAGGATCACCGAGATCATGAAGGGGACCGACATCGTCTTGAAGGTGGTCTGGCTGCCCGCTCCCAGCAGGTTCGCGGCGATGAAGTTCGCGCCCCATGGGATCAGCGAGAAGACGAAGACCGCGACGGATAGGGCGGCCACCGGGATCCAGTACCGCTCCTTCTCGCGCTTGTCGGCCGTGCGGAACAAGGTCGCGAGCGTGACGACGCTGCCCAGGCTCAACAGGATGAAGGCCAGCATGTGGGGTACGTAGCCCGGACCCATGCGCACCGGCGTGCCGATGGCAAGCTTCTGGCCGAAGTACAGCGCCGCCATTCCGAAGGCGATGAACATCAGCCCGGACAACAGGTCCTTGCTCAGGAATCGAATCAACGACGCCTCCCAGCGATTACTCTCTTCACGAAACGGTTGTTGGGCCCAAACCCCAGGCCGACACAAGCGGTAAATAACCACAATTTCGCGCCACTGCCCAAGCGCCAATTCAGATGCGAGACGGCCGTGCCAACGTCAAGGCAGGAACCGCAGCGCCCGCGTACAAAGGTCAACTACAAAGGTCGACATTGCATGCCGGTTTAGGGGCGAGCAAACTCCGGCAAAAGTGAATGGCCGTTCAGGGGCTTCAGGTGGCGCGACGAGGGGCGGAATACATCGGCACGATGGAGGTGCAGGAGAAGCACCGTTTCGACGAGCGGTCGCTCGAACGGTTCATGGCCGCGCGTGTCGCCGGATTCGCGGCCCCCGTGACGGCCGAGCAATTCAAGGGCGGCCAGTCCAACCCGACCTACCGGCTTACCGATGGGGCGGGGCGGCGCTACGTCCTGCGGCGCAAGCCGCCGGGCAAGCTCTTGCCGTCGGCCCATGCCGTCGACCGCGAGTTCCGCGTGATCTCCGCCCTCAACAAGACCGACGTTCCCACGCCAAAGGCCTTTGCGCTCAGCGAGGACGACAGCGTGGTCGGCACGCCCTTCTACATCATGGAGTACTGCGACGGCCGCGTGCTGTGGGATCCGCTCCTGCCCGAGGTGCCCAAGGAAGGGCGACTCGCCATCTACCGCGCCAAGTTCGAGACGCTTGCCCGCCTGCATGCCGTGGACTACGTCGCCCTTGGCCTCGCCGACTTCGGCCGGCCAGGCAGCTACGTGGCGCGGCAGATCTCGCGCTGGGGCAAGCAGTACAAGGCGTCGGAAACCGAGAAGATCGAGTCGATGGACCGGCTGCTCGATTGGCTGCCGGCGCATCTGCCGGCCAACGACGAGACCGTGCTGGTGCACGGCGACTATCGGCTGGACAACATGATCTTCGACGCCGTAGAGCCGCGCGTGCTGGGCATCATCGACTGGGAGATCTCCACGCTCGGAGATCCGCTCGCCGAGCTCTCCTACCTGTGCATGTTGTGGCGCACGCCCAAGGACTGGGGCGGTCTCCACGGCCATGATCTCGCGGCCCTCGCCCTGCCGACGGAACAGGAAATGGTCGCCCACTACTGCGAGCTGTCGAAACGCGCGCTGCCCGATCCGGCGCTCTGGGAATTCTATATGGCCTACAATCTCTTCCGCGTGTCGTGCATCCGCCAGGGCGTCTATGCCCGCGCGCTCGACGGCACGGCGTCCAACGTCCGCGCCGCCGAATCCGGCAAGCTGGTGCGGCCCGCGGCCGACCTCGCCTGGCAGATCGTCGACGGCATGGCGGGAGGCGCGCGATGAGCAAGCAGCGCAAGCCGGTACGCCTGGCGGCGGTTCCGGTCGCGCCCGAGCGCGATCCGCGCCCGCCGGTCGAGGCGATCCGCGCGGCGGCCTTCGCGCAGTTCGCCGAGCGCGGCTATCCCGTGGTCACGGTGCGCGACATCATGAAGGCCTGCGGCCTGACGCAGGGCGCGCTCTACAATCACTTCAAGTCCAAGGACGAGCTGCTGCACGACATCATCGCCTCGACCCAGGGCGAGCTCGAGCGCGTGTGCCAGCAGGCCGTCGCCGGTGCGGGCGACGATCCGCGCGCCAAGCTGGCGGCTTTCGTGCGCGTCTATGTCATGCGCCATTGCCGGCTGCGCGTCGAAGCGCTGGTCGCCAACCGCGAGATCAGCTGGCTGGGGGCGGAGCGCGTCGCCGACATCCGCCGCAGCCGCCGCGCCATCCGCGACATCCTGGTGACCATTCTCACCCAGGGCGTCGAGCGCGGCGTGTTCGATCCGCCGCAGGTCGACGGCCGGCGCGACCTCAAGGCCATCGCCATGGCGCTGCTCGACCAGTGCACTCACGTCTCGATGTGGTACGGTCCGGGCGGCGAGCTCGGCGAGGAGCAGATGGCGAAGCTCTATGCCGACATGGCCCTGCGTGCGGTAGGTGCCAAGCCTCAGTGATTGACGCGACGAGGGCAAACATGTCGGCACGCTTGAGTGCGCTTCTTGTCGTCTCTGTTCTCGTCGGCGGCTGCACGCCTGACGCGGTTGCCGATCCACCGCCCACGGCGCGCGCCTCGCAGCAGGTGGCGATGTTGCCGGACGGTGGCGTGCCGGCCGACCGCTGGCGGGCGGTGCTGATCGCCGGCGACAACAGCAGCCCGGCCTTCGACAACGGCGTAGCGGCCATGCGCAACAAGCTCGTGCAACACGGCGTGCGCGACATCAGGGTGCTGACCTCCGATCCCCGCGCCAATCCCTCCATCCCGGTGGCGACGGCGGCCAATGTCTCGAGCGCGCTACGCACGCCGGGCGGCGAGGCCTGCCTCGCCTTCATCACCAGCCACGGCGACGAGACCGGCTTCGTGCTGAAGCAGGCGAACGGAACGGTCGGGCCGGGCACGCTCGACAGCGCCCTCGATGCGGGCTGCGGCGCGCGCCCGACCGTGGTCGTGGTCTCGGCCTGCCACAGCGGCGTCTTTCTCGGCTCGGGCATGCGCCAGGCCAATCGCATCGTCCTGACCGCGGCGGCGGCCGACCGGGTGAGCTTCGGCTGCGGCACCGGCGATCAGTACACCTATTTCGACCAATGCCTGCTGCAGCAGTTCGACCGCGCCGCCACCTGGTCGGAGCTCGCAGGGGCGACCAAGTCCTGCGTCGCCAACCTCGAGCGCGACATGGGCATCCGCCGCCCGTCCCTGCCGCAGACTTTCGTCGGCTCCGGCGTGACGGACCTCCGGATCCCAGGACGTTAGATCAGTCTTGCCGGACCGCGGGCC
>JADHLS010000315.1 GCA_016780605.1 Reyranella sp. | reverse complement strand
GCGATCTTCATGGCGCTCTGCTCCTACACTCGGCCCTGGGTCTTGAGATCGAAGGTGAATACGCCGTCGGCGCTCTGCGGCCGCTGCAGGACCTCGGGATGCTGGAGCGTGCGCGCCATGTCGCTGTAGCCGCTCGCCCAATGCTCCTCCATGGTCCGGCGCGAGAACTCGTAGTCCTTGGACGAACCCTCGTAGCGCCGCGCGTGATAGATCAGGTGGATGATGTTGTAGACCTTGCTGTCGGCCTCCTGGGCCAGCAACTCGGCTTCCGGCGTCTGGCGCAGATCCGCATGCATGCCGTCGAGCAGCTTGGCGGCGGCGCGGCGCATCGACTGCATGCGACGGAACTCGTCGGTGCCCTTGCGGGTACGGCTCGAGTAGCGGATGTCCTTCTGTCGGACATCGACCTCGATCATGTCGCGCGGCAGCTCGCCGCGCGCGCTCCACAGGTCGACCTGGAAGGCGAGCGTGTCCTGCCGTGGCCGGTTGTCGAGCACCCATTGCAAGGGCGTATTGGAGACGACGCCGCCGTCCCAATAGTACTCGCCGTCGACCTCGGTGGCGGGGAAGCCGGGCGGCAGCGATCCGCTCGCCATGACGTGCTGGGGCCCAACCGTGTGGGTCGTGTTGTCGAAGTAGACGAAGTTGCCCGTCTTGACGTTGGTGGCGCCGACGCCGAAGCGCATCTCCTTGGCGTTGATGCGCTCGAAGTCGACCAGGCTCTCGAGCAGGCTCTTGAGCGGCCTCGTATCGTAGAAGCCAAGCGTGTCGGGCGTGGCGGCCGGTGTGAAGATCGGCGGCGGGATGCGCGGCTGGAAGAAGCTCGGTGCGCCGAACATCAGGGTGCCGAGCGCCCGCCATTGATTGACCGTCTGGTGGGCGAGGCCATCGCCGAGATTGATCGACGCGATGCCGGGAATGCCGAGCGGTGGCTGGGTCACCGTCTCCCAGAAGGCGCGCAGCTTCTCGACGCGTTTCTCGGGCGGGTTGCCGGCGATGATCGCGCAGTTGATCGCGCCGATCGAGATGCCGGCCACGCAATCCGGATGCAGATTGGCTTCGGCCAGCGCCTGGTACACCCCGGCCTGATAGGCGCCCAAGGCGCCGCCACCTTGCAACAAAAGCGCAATCCGCTCGAAATCCGGTCGAGCCGGGCCCCCGTTGGTAGTCATCGCGTGTTCCCCTCGCGCACTCCGCCCATCCTGTAGCACGATGCGGGCCGCCCGGGGTGGGCCATCTCGCCGCTAAACGACGCCCGACCCTTCCTTCACGGCGGCGGCGAAAGCCTCGAGCGACCAGCCGCTGCGAATCTCGATGCGTGGCAGACGCAGAGCATCCGCGCCAAGGGCGGCAAGGCCAGGATCGGTGGTGAAGGCGACCTCGTAGCCGCAGGCGCGGGCGATGCGCACAAAGCGGTCGTCGCCGTCGCCGTAGGGAGCGGTGATCGACCGGCAGGCCGTTCCGAGGGCGCGCTCCAGCGCCGCCCGCGAACGCGCCGCCTCCAGCACGATCTCGCGGCTCGACAAGCCGGCCATGTGGCTGTGGCTTGCCATATGGCTGCCGAAACGGATGCCGGCGGCGGACAACGCCTGCAGCTGCGGCCAATCCATCAGCGGGGCAGGCGCGCCGAAGGCGGCATCCCAGTCGGCGCAGCCGCCGACGCGGTCGGTGACGACGAACACTTCGGCGGTCAAGTCGTGGGCGCGCAGGATCGGCCACGCCGTGTCGTGGAAGTCGCAATAGGCATCGTCGAAGCTGATCAGCACGGGCTTGCCGTCGAAGGCTTGGCCGCTCTTGAAGTGGCGCACCAGCTCGGCCGAAGTGACGGCATGGTAGCCGTTGCGGCGCAGCCAGGTCATCTGCTCGGTGAAGGCCGCCGGTGTCTGGCGGAAACGTGCCAGCGCGGCCGGGCCTTCCTCGGCGACACGGTGATAGAGCAGGACGGGCAGGCGGTCGCTCCGGGCTCCCGGCTGTGCCTGCGCTCGCGCCGGGTGCGCCGGCGGCTTTTCCTGGACGGGGACGGGCACCATGCGCGCCGCCATCGCTTTGCCTTCAGCGATCAAGGAGGCGATGGTGCGTTCATCCGCGCCCGCCGTCGCGCCGATCGCGCCCTCGCTCAAGGCTGCCTTGGCGAACGCGCGCAGACCGCGCAACGGCATGGTGCGTCCTGCCAGCCCGGCTGCCACCGCTTCGGCGCCGAGGCGCAGGACGGCCAGTCCGCTCAACCACCAGAAGCGGAAGCGGGTCTTGAGGCCGCCCGATCTGATGAGCTCGCCGAGAGGGACGCAGTCGAGGGCAAGCCGCATGACATCGCGCACCGAGAAGCCACCCAGCGCCGGTGCATCGATGCGTCCGACGACGCGCTCGCCGCTCAGGAACTCCACTTGCACGCGATTGACCGAGGCCGCCGTCACGATCGGTGCGAGATGACCAATGTCTTGGCGCACGTTCACGCTGGCTATCCGTGAAGCCAGATGTTCACGGCGAACCGGCAGTTTTCGAAGCCGTCCCGTGGGATCGACACAGGCTCCACCTCATGCGGCATGAATGACGGGAAGGCGATCAGCGTGTCATGAGCCGGTTCGATCGCAAGCGGCTCGCCACCCTTCAGGCTGAGTAGCCGCAGCCGCCCGCCTGAGAATGCCTGAGGTCTTCGATGGAAGTAATAGATCAGGCTAAGCCGCCGATTGGCGCCACTCGATGCGGTGTCGCCGGTGAAGGTGTCGATGTGAGGCCGATAGAAGCCGCCATCGCCATGCGCCACCAGCTCGATCTCGATCTCTCCCAGCGGCCTGTGGCTCATTCCGAATTCGGTCTCGAGCATGAGCTGGAGAGCCTGGGCCCTGGTGCGCAGCAGCGGCTCGAACGGTCCGAGATCGCGCAGGACACGCGACCGGCGCAGAGATCGATCGACGTTCGCCGTCGTTTCATTCGCGAGCACAACTTTCGTCTCGATGAAGCGTCCTTCTTCGGCCACGGCATACGAAAGGAGCCGATCAGCCTCATCCCCGCCTAGCCATGAAGTGATGATGCGACGCGGCATCGCCCGTCCGGTCGCGTCAGGCGGCATGGCTGATCAGGCGCCGTGCGTCTTCAGGCAGGGTTTCGAGGAAGCCGGCGTCGAAATCGACACGTCGCATCCTCCTCTTGCCGCGGAAATTGACGGGGTCCCGATACCACGGCCTCGAATAGGTGCCGTAGAGCATCGGTCTCTGCACCGTCGACCGGTTGGCGGTGCCGCTGTGGACCAGGCGGAAATCCCACAGCATGCACGATCCCGTCGGCACTGTCGGCGTGATGCCTTCGACATCTTCGCCCGCTCTGCGCCAGCGATGGCTTCCCGGCAGCAGCGTCGTGGTCCCGTGGCTCTCGTTCATTTCGACCAAGGGGAGCGCGAAGGTGAGCGCATGGGCCGGCAGCAAAGCGGAGATCTCCGCGCCGAACAGGTGAGGCCCGTCATGGTGGTTCGGCTGTGCCTTGGCGCCGGGGAAGGATACGACGGCACCATAGGCTTCGAGGATGGCCGTCTGCTCCAGCACGGCATGAACGACGGCGACCACGTAGGGATTGGCGAAGATCGCGGTGTCGGCGAAACCTTTGGCCAGGCGCAGCGGGATCATGAAGCGCGCATCGCCGACTTCCTTCGACATGTCGTCTTCTTCGCGCTTCAGCGAGCGGCCATAGTCCTGCTCGAATTCCTGCTGGAGAGCGTGGATCTTTTCAGCCGGGACGACGTGGTCGAGGATGGCATAGCCATGCTTCACGAAACAGGCGATGGCCGCGCGGATCTCCTCGGAGGCGGCGGCGGCCTCGGGCGCCACACCCTGGCAGTCGACCCTGATCATGCTTGTACCTTCCGCAGCCCCCGTCGGTTAAGGTGCTGTTAGTATTCGGGAAAACGCGCCACGCGCAACGGGAACATCGGTGAAGCCGCTCTATCGCTACGCTGTCTACGGTCTTGTCGTGGCCAGCGACCAGCCGTTCGGCTCTCTGGAGCCGGCCGGGGACGTGGACGGCCTCACGATAACGATCCGCTTTGCGGAGTCGGGCGGGCTTCCTGTCGCCTTGCCGGCAAGCCCGCCTCAGACTGCGCCTGACGACCCGGTCGTGCATCTCATGCTCGAAGACGGCTCCGTCTATCTCAAGGTCGACGACATCTTCGAGGTGGTGGTGTCGCCCGACGGCTGCGACGTGATCTGCTCGGCCTCGCCGTCCGTCGATCGTCGGACGTTCGAAGCGAATCTCATGAATTTCGTCCTCGGCACAGCCTTGACGCTGCGCGGCGAGGAGCCGCTCCATTCGACGGTGATCGATCTCGACGGCCGCGCCATTGGCCTGCTCGGCCACAGCGGCGCGGGAAAGTCGACGCTGGCCGCTCTCCTCATCAACCGCGGCGCCGATCTCGTCACCGACGATATGCTCCGGGTCGAGTTCTCGCAGGGCCTCCCCATTGCCCATCAGGGACCGTATCGCCTGAAGCTGCTCGACGATCCGGGCCGCCGGTTCCTGCCGGACGCGCTGGCCGACGGTCATTTCAACTCGATCAGCGGCAAGATCATGGTTCGGCCGCGCGACACCGGCCGCGTCCGCAACGGCCCGCTGCCGCTTTCCGGTCTCTATTATATCGGTGATCTCCCAGGGCAGCCGCGGCCCATCGCCGTATCGTCCGCCCGTCTTTCGGGCCTCGAGCTTGCCAAGGTCATCCTGTCGTCCTCGATGGACGACCGGTATATTGCGCCGAACAGGCTTGCCCGGCAGATGGCGTTTGCCGCGCAGTTGTCGCGCATGCTGCCGGTCTACGCGCTGCGCTATCCGCGGAGCTTCGACGTGATGGACGACGTGGCGGCCGAGATCCATCGGACGATGGGAACGTGAGAAAGTTGTCGGTCTTCTGGGTGCTGTCGGGTGCGGACAAGCGCCTGTTGCTCGAAGCCTTCGCCGCCTGCGCCTACTTCCGGCTGGCTTTGTACTTCGTCTCAGCGAGCCGGCTGCGCGCCATGGCCGTCCGGTCCGGCCGCAGCGGCGCGCCGGTAGAGCGAATTGTCTGGGCTGTCCGCACGGCCAGTCGCTCGACGCCCGGCGCAACCTGCCTGGTCTCGGGACTCGCCCTGCAACGCATGCTCGGCCGGCACGGCCATCGTTCGGAGCTGCATATCGGCGTGTCCCGGACTGGCGGCGTCTTCGCGGCGCATGCGTGGGTGGAGCGCGACGGCCGTGTCCTGGTCGGCGAGGGTGAGCTCGACACCTATGTTCGCCTCGTGAGCTGGCCGTCCCGCGAGCGCTGAGCCGTGTTCGCCGCCCTGTTCAACTTCGACGGCGGCCCGCTGGACCTGCAGCCGGCCGACGGCCTCAAGGTGCTCGGGGCGCACCGTCAGGCGGCGCTCCTTTGCCGGACGTCGGACGCTGCCGGCGAGGAGACCGGCATCGACTCCCTTGCCGACCGCTATTGGATCGCCGGCCGCATCCGGCTCGATGCGCGCGAGCGCCTGCGGTCGCAGCTCGGACCGCATCTCGCGGACGAGACGCCGCATGTGTCCGACATGCGGCTTTGCCTGCATGCCTATGCCAAATGGGGCGAGCGCTGCGTCGAGCATCTGGCCGGCGATTTCGCCTTCGTGCTTTGGGACGACACGAGGCAGCGTTTGTTCACCGTGCGCGACCAACTAGGCAAGCGTGTCCTGTTCCACTGCCGCACCGGTAGCTTGGGCATCATCGGTGATTCGCTCGATTGGGTCGCGCAGCAGGGCGCGGGTCTTCGCGACCTCGACGAATATTGGGTCGCCGATTTCCTGACACTGTCCTGGAGCCGTGAGTTTCATCGGACGGTGTATCGCGACGTCAGCCGCCTCGCGCCAAGCCATCGGCTGCTGTGGAGTGGCACGGGCGCAAGCGTTCACCGCTACTGGCGTCTCGAGATTGCCGAGCCGCTGCAACTCGAACGGCGCGGCGCCTATGCCGAACGGTTTCGCGAGCTGTTGTCGCTCGCGGTCGCCGATCGCCTGCCGCGGGGAAAGGTTGGCATCGCCATGAGCGGCGGCCTCGATTCCACGACGTTGGCCGCCTCGACCGTCCAGCTGACCGCCGACCCGCGTCGCGTCGTGGCCTGTTGCGAGCATTACGAAGACCTGATGAATATCGAGGAGGACCGCTACGCACGGCTGGCGGCGCAGCATCTCGACATCGAACTTCAGATCCAGCGGTTCGACGACATGGTCTACGATCCGCTCTGGCGGGAGCGCGGCATCAGGCCGGCCGAGCCGACGCAGGCGGTCCTGAACGCCCACCTTGTCCGCGGCATCAATCAGGACCTGTCCCGCCAGGCCGCGGTTTGGTTCGAAGGCGAGGGGCCCGACAATGCGCTCACCTTCGACCGCGATCCCTACCTGTCATGGCTGCTGAGGCGACGCTCCTGGCGGCGACTTGCCGGCGCCCTTGTC
>JADHLS010000314.1 GCA_016780605.1 Reyranella sp. | reverse complement strand
ACGGACCAAGCCGCTGACGCGACGTCCGCACCACGTCCCTGCCGATGCGGCGGCACACGACGTCGCGATGGCGCCGTTACGTAGCAGGCCGGCGAAGCGAGGGGGGCCCGCGGCTCCCGGGTCCCTGATGTAGATCGGCTGCTCCTTGCCGCCCATAACACGCAAATCACCGCCGGCATTGATGACGGCCGAGCGTATGCCTTCCCGCCGCAGGATGGCGATGGCGCGGTCGACAGCATAGCCCTTGGCGATGCCGCCGAGATCGAGGCCGACGCAGCGCGCCCGACGGACGGTATTGGCGCCGGAGAGCTCGACGTCGGCAAGCGATCCACTTTCGGCTTCGGCGAAGCCGCAACCGTCGAGCACGCCCCATTGCCCCAATTCGCGGCCGAGGGCGCAATCGAACAATCCATCAGTAGCTCGGTAAATGTGAAGTGCCCAGCGCAAGACCTGGGCGGTCCACGGATCGACATCGATGGGCTGACGTCGCGCCGTCCGGTTGATCCTGGAGACGTCGCTATCGGCAGCGTGTACGCTCATCAGACCATGCACCCGCTCGATGGCGGCGAATGCTGCACCGATTGCCCGCTGCAGGGACGACCGTTCGGCTTCCCATGCGGCGATCTCGACATAGGTGCCGAGGAGCATGCGCATACGCTTCAAGACGAATGCCTCAGCGCAACCTCGTACATCGCCAGCACGCGCTTTACGCCGTCGGTGATATGTTTGCACGAAAGCGTGGCGCCGCCGATGTTCTTGATGTCGCCGTCGAGCTTCAACGGCGAGCTTGCCGATTTCCCGACGAACTGCTGCCGCCATGAAAGTTCTCGCACCTCGTAGCCGTACGACTCACGGTATTCCATGATCTCTATCTGCTTGATGGCACCGTCGGAACCGATGGCGACGGCATACTTGATGCGCTCGTGCTTGCCCACCACCTCGTCGATCACGAAGTAGCCGCCGGTCGAGACGCGCCAGACCCGATCGGACTTGAACGGCTCGTGCACGCCGGAGCGATCGTACATTGTGCGTCGCTGCTGGTCGGTAAGTTGCAAGGGCACCTGCGCGAACGAGGCGCCGGGGAACATGGCCTGCTGCGCCTGCTCGGTCGTGAAATAGACGGCGGCGGCGGCCGGCACGGTCACGATCAAGGCAAGCGGCGCCGTGAGAGCGGGAATCCAACGCATGCCGATTCTCCTTAGCGCCACGGCAGCTTGAAGGGAATGCCGACGCGCAGCATGATCTCGTCGCCGGCATGCTCGCCACCAAAGATTTGGCCGTTGACGATGACGGACTGCTGATCGTCGTTGAAGGCCTGGGTCCAAGGCAGCTGATGTCGCCAGCCCAGCGTCGCCCACCACTTCTCGCTGCTGTAGTGGATGGTCGGTCCGATGAAGTAGGCGGAGTGCTCGGGCGAATTGAAGGCCTGGCCGCTGAACTCCCGATGATTTCGGGCCTCTACTCCGAGCGACCACTTGTCGGCAAAGCGATAGGACGCGCCGATGATGGTGTCGATCACGCTGGCGTACTCGGTCGTGCCGCTCCGCCATTCCTGCTCCGTCTCGAGCACGATGTTGGCGGCCAGCACCAGCCGGTCGTCGAGGAAGTTCTTCTGGAACAGGAACTTCCATTCGAGCTCGTAGCCGTAGGGACCGATCGCCGGCTCGAAATAGAGACCGAAGCCGAAGGCATCGGTGTAGGGGTTCATCAGCCGCACGATGTTCTCGAACGAGATGCTCTTGAAGCGGAAACTCGAGTAGGGCGAGAAGGGATCGGAGTTGGGGTCGATGTTGGTGCCCGGCCCGCCTGTCGTGCCGTCGACGCCGTTTTGATAGGCGTAGGTGTACTCCGTGTTAATGTAGAGGCCGATCTGGAACCAGTTCTTGAAGCCGTACTCGATCTCGCTGCGATTGGTCAGGAACAGATAATCGCCCTGAGACTGGCCTGCCTGCAGGTACTCCCATTGTTCGAATTGGAACGTCCCCTTGGGCTGCAGATCGAGTGTGTAAATGAAGGCGAAAGGGCCTTCGCCGGCGCGCGCCGGCACAGCAACCAACAGCACGGTCGCAAGCGTCAGCAGGGCATTGACCAACCTGGCGCAGTAGCGATTCATAAATTTAGCTCCTTATATTTTGGTGAAGGCCGGCGCTCGCCGCTACCGTCTGCCGAAGGCGACACCGACCCGGGCCATGAGCGCGAGGTTGGCGTAAGGATTGACCGTTCCGTAGTAAGTCACGGGGAAGTTCTGCGAGGTCGCAGTCACCACGCTGCCGGGGCGGAACTGCAATTCCGCGTTGACGCCGAAGAAGAGGGGCAGGTCATCGCCCAGGTTGCCTACCGGCCCGCGCAGGCCAATGCCGATCGTGGGATCGGGGGTGAAGCGTCGGTTCTGTCCGAAGAAACCCAGTCCGGCGGGAGCGTTCGCCTCGGCGCCTTGCAGGGTCTGGGTCCAGCTGTCGAGCGTGACGCCGCCATAGACGTCGAGGAAGATGCCCGGTGCGCCGGACGAGTTCGTGTCAAGCGGCAGGCTCGCGCCGAGCAGGAGCGGAACTTGAAAATTCTCTCGGATCGTCTGCGTGCCGTAGCCGGCAGCCGAGTCGCTGACATCCTGGAAGGCCAGCATCGCCGACTGCACGCCAAAGCTCGTCTGGATCCCCGCCTCGAAGAAGAAGCCGAACAACGGGCCTTGCTCGCCAGACATGTGCCAGAACAGCGGCACATGAGCACGCACGCCAAGCAGGGGCGGAGGCGTCGTTGCCTTCGTGCCCCCTGCCGCATTGGCGATCGAGAGCGGCGGAGCGTCGGTCGCATCGACGCCGGTTACCGTGTTGGTGATGCCGAGCGGTATGAAGCCGCCGCCTAGGGCATAGACCTGAACCGACCGATAACCGTCGGAGGAAGTGGGGCCGCCCTCGCTTCGGGCGTCGTTCACGCCGGCCATGACTATGGCCACCACGCCGGCACAGGCTCGTGCCCAATCGGAGGCTCTCAGTCGCATGTCGTACTCCGGAGAATGGTTAGAAAGTGCGCGAAGAAGTTTGCGTCGATCCCGAGAGGGACGACCCATCTGAGCCTGGACCGGGAGCAGTACTGATCGAGGCCGACGTCAAAGTTCGTGATGTTCACGGCGAACGGGGTCGGGTCCCGATTGTCGCCGCATCACTCAGCAGTTGCTCGAGCGCCATCAGGATTGTCGTTTCGGCGGGGCCCTTTGGAGTGGTGCGGGCGAGGCTGTAGTTGGCGCACGCGGACAGCTGGAGAGACGTAGCCATAATTCAATCGTTGACCTGCCGCTGATATTCGGTTGCTTCTAGGAATCAATCGCATTGATGTCAATGATAATGCGTCGCGGTCGCCATAAAACACCCTGGGATTTCAAATAGTTAACTGTCATCTACCTTACAACAAGCTGACGCAATCGCGCGCATGCTGCCAAGCAGTGTCGCTCGCGAGGGCGCGGTCGGCCGCGTTCAACTCGACGGCCCGCCGGGGGCGCCGCCGTCACCTTTCTGCATTTCCACCGGAAGGCCGGGGCCGAGATCACGGCGGCACGACAATCCTTGGTGCCGTTCATGGCGATCGAAGATCGGGAGACCTCTCAGTCGTCACAAGCTCGAATCGCAGGAATGGCGGCACCGGATAGAACAGCGAACAATTCGGACGTTTCGACCGGTTCTGGCTTGCCGCTCTCTCCGCCGACATCACCGATCACTACAAGGGGCTTCCCAGCCAAACTTCGGGTCCCATCTCGGCAGCGACAGGAAGTTCAGCACCCGGCGGCGGCGGTAAACTGGCGCCCTATCTGACGGCGCTGCTCGAATGGGTGGAGGCCGAGCCGGACATCACGATGCCGGAACTGGCGGCGACCGTCATCAACCTTCCCCTGACGAAGGGCGCGGCTGCCGCCTTCTCGGCTTCAAGCTTCGGCGGTACATCTCTTTTGCCGACCGATCGGCGCCGGGAATGACACCGGCGGCGATTTCAGGATCTCTCAATACGGAACGCCCGAGGCCGAGCCTCAATATCCTTTGGCGCGCGAGCTGCCCTGTGTCTTTCGCGCCTGCGCCCCATCAAGCCAGACGTCCTCGAAACGAAAGCCGTTGTAGACGCTATTTACCATGCTCACGTAGCCCCTCACCTGGGGCTGCATGCAGGTCGTTCCGCGCTTCCAGACGATTGGTGGCCGGGCGCCGTCAGCCAGCAACCGGACATCGATTTCGTGCACCAGCCGCAGGCGCTTCTGCGGGTCGGTCTCGACCGACTGCGCATCAAACATCCTCTCAACGTCGCGATTGCAATAACCGGTGTAGTTGCGCGCCGATCGGCAGGCGAAGTTCTCATAGAGCGTCTGGTCAGGATCGTCGATGCCGTTGCCCGTGGCGTTGAGCGCCATGGCGTAGTTCTTCGCGCCGACGCGCGTGAACCAGCCTGCGGTTTCGACGATCTCGAGCTGGGGGTCGATGTAGATCTCCTTGAGCTGGCTGAGCAACGTCGGCGCCGCATCGGTGTAGGTGCTGACGCCGCGTGTGATAACCTTGAGATCGAGTCGGTTGTTCGTGCCGTATCCAAGCTTCTCCATGAGGGCGCGGGCTTCGGCACGGTTGCCTTCGACGTCGGTGCCGTAGCCGGGCACGGCGGCAAGGCTGTCGGCCGGCAGGCCCCAGACTCCGTCCTTGGGTGGCTGCATCGTGCCGCCGATCTCGGTTACGTTCCTACCAAGCGCTTCGACGAAGGCCGCACGATCAATCGTCAGCATCACGGCCCGGCGCAGCTCGGCATTGTCGAAGGGCCTGGCGGTGCGATTGATCAACAGATTGACATTGAGGTTCATCGCCGTCGTCTCGCACAGCGCGGCAGGTGCGCGTTGGCGGACAATCCTGAGCTGTTCGGGCGTCACCTCCCAAGGAAAGGTCATGTCGAACCGCCCGGCGACGAAGCTCAGAATTGCGGTCGCCGGGCTATTGGACAGAGTGAATTCGATGCCGTCGAGATATGGCTTGCCCTTCTTCCAGTAATCAGGGTTGCGCACGAGGCTGATGGACTGAAACTCGCGGAATGCCGCCAGCTTGAACGGACCGGTGCCGATCGGCCGGCTGCGCATCTGCGACGGGGAGACATGGCAGGGATAGATCGGCGAGTAGCCGGAAGCGAGTACGCTGAGGATCGAGGGCTGCGGATGCGTCAGGTAGAGGGTCACTTCGTACGTGTCACGGGCATCTACGAAGTCGACGTTGCGATACCATTCCTTGCGTGGATTGCGGCTCAGTTTCTCGCGAGCCTTGTCGGTCAGCAGATTGAAGGTGCAAATCACGTCGCGCGCCGTGAAGGGCAAGCCGTCGTGCCACATCACGTCGTCGCGAAGCTTGAACGTGAGCTCCGTCATGTCGCTGTTCCAGCTCCAGGACTTGGCAAGATCGGGCACGATCGATCGATCGCTGTTCTGTGCCACCTGCGGATCGAAGACGACGAGGTTGTTGAACAACGCCATGAAGGGGACGACGGTCGAATTGGTCGCCTCTTCGTGGATCGACGTACTGGGCGGGTTGTCACGATGGTAGATCTTGAGCACGCCGCCGGTCGTCTGCGCGGATGCCTCGGCCGAGGCGACCAGCGCGGCAACGAGCGTGAGCATCGTAATCGTAAGCTTAGTGCGCATGATCGGCCCAGTTGAGAGCTAACGAAGAAGTTCACGCTCTCATACGTCACCTAGTCAACACGAAGCGGCAGCTTCACTGTCCCTCATAGTACGATGCGATGCGGGCCGCCACGGACAACGCATCCATATTGGCTGATATTTCCCAGATGAACCCCTGGAACCGCGCGAACCGTATGCCTATGGGCCGGCGCAGGGGCTGCCAGACTTCAAGGTCGGCACCTTCACCCAACCGCTTTATGACGAGGCGAAGAAGGGCGGCTGGACCGTGATCAGCATGAAGAGCGACTGGAAGAAAATCTCCGCGTGGGAATGAAACAACCGTGACCAAGATTGTGCATTTGGCCCGCGTTGTCTTGACAATAGAACGTTCGGCAAGCTTGCAGTAGGTTACCCCGAACGAGACCATCACGTTATGATCGACATCCGGCGCGCTTCCATTTGATCAACGCTCGGCGTTCACATTTGTGCGGTGCCTTTTTGTCAGGGTGTGCCGCTGACCCTTAAGGCCCAGAAACCAAAGGATTATGCCGAAAATCCCCAATCCTTAGGCGAGCACCTGAAGAAACGCCGGAAAGAGCTTGGGCTTCTGCAGCGCGAGGCGGGGGAGCGCATGGGCGTTTCGGCCGAGACGGTCGCCAACTGGGAGAAGGACAAGACCAAACCGATCCCCACCCAGTTCAGGCCTGTGGTGGCGTTCCTGGGCTACGACCCAACGCCTACATCCGTCTCCCTGGTCGAGCGTTTTGAGGCCAAGCGAAGGGAGCTGGGGGTCACCTTGGAACAGGTGGCAAAGTATCTTGCGTGGGATGAAGGATCGCTACGGCGGTAT
>JADHLS010000313.1 GCA_016780605.1 Reyranella sp. | reverse complement strand
GTTCCCTCACGCCCGGCTTTAGCGGGTTCTGCTGATTTACGGCCTTCCGAAAGCACCCGGTCGGCCTCACCCGCTCGCTTCGCGCCCCACGCTGCACCGTGTGGCGGGAGGGGTTTCGCACCCCTCAGAGCTGTCGGTAGTTGAGCGTCCTAACTCGGTGCGATTCTCCTTTCTGGTTAGAGAGTTAGAGGGCTGCGCTTGGCGCACTGACGGATTTGGAGGTCGAGAGAGGTCTCTCGGCCGTCCGTCACGGAGTGACCGACATGGCAAAGACTGTACAGAAGATCACGCTCAGCAGCTCGCGCGACATTCCATTCAACAAGCTCCTGCTCAGCCAGTCGAACGTTCGGCGCGTGAAGGCTGGCCTCTCGATCGAGGAGTTGGCCGACGACATCGCCCGACGCGGGCTCCTCCAGAGCCTCAACGTCCGACCGGTATTCGATTCCCAAGGAAAGGAGACTGGCACGTTCGAGGTACCGGCGGGTGGGAGGCGTTTCAAGGCGCTGGCACGTCTCGTCGAACAGAAGCGCTTGGCTAAGACAGCGCCGGTTCCCTGCATCGTTCGTGACGTCGCTACTGACATCCTCGCCGAGGACGATTCGCTAGCCGAGAACGTCCAGCGCGTCCCGCTCCATCCGCTTGATCAGTTCCGCGCCTTCCAAGCCTTGCGCGAGAAGGGCCGGTCGGAGGAGGACATTGCCGCAGCCTTTTTCGTCAGCATCAACGTCGTGAGGCAGCGGCTGCGGCTGGCCTCCGTCTCGCCCAAGCTGCTCGACCTCTATGCCGAAGACGGCATGTCGCTCGAGCAGCTCATGGCGTTCGCAGTGACCAACGACCACGCATGGCAGGAGCAGGTCTGGGAGGCGGTGCAGCACTCGTACAACCAGGATCCCTACCAGATCCGCCGCATGCTGACGGAACGTGCAGTACGGGCCTGCGACAAGCGCGTGCGCTTCGTCGGCGTCGACGCCTATGAGGCGGCCGGCGGTGTCGTCCTGCGTGACCTGTTCGAGCAGGATCACGGCGGCTGGCTGGAGGACTTGGGCCTGCTCGACGGCCTGGTCGCCGAGAAGCTGAAGGCCGGCGCCCAGGCTATCGCGGGCGAGGGCTGGAAGTGGATCGAGGTCGCCGTCGACTTCCCCTACGGCCACACGCACCGAATGCGCAAGCTCAAGGGTGCGCAAGCCGACCTCTTGGCCGACGAGCGGGCCACCATCGACGCCCTGAATGCCGAGTACGCGAGGCTCGAGGCCGAATACCACGACGCTGACGAGCTGCCGGACGAGGTCGACCAGCGGCTGGGCGAGATCGAGGCGGAGCTGGCCGCCTTCGGCGATCGGCCAGTGACCTACGATCCCGCCGAGATCGCCCAAGCCGGTGCCTTCATCAGCATCGACAGCGACGGCAGATTTTCAGTCGACCGCGGCTACGTTCGGCCTGAGGACGATCGGGGGAATGCCGACGGGCAGGGGACGGAGCATGCAGACTCCGGCGCGCCATCTGCGCAATCGCCGTGCACGACGGTCGATCAGGGCACGGTCATCACCTTTGGACACCAGTCGGACGTCGAAGCCGAGGATGACGATGCCATCCGGCCATTGCCGGAGCGGCTCTTGATGGAACTGACGGCGCACCGCACCCTCGCCCTGCGCAACGCCGTCGCCAACAACCCGCACGTCGCCATGACGGCGCTGCTGCACAAGCTGTGCCTGGATGCCTTCCAGCACAGCACGTCTCCCGCCTGTCTCGAGGCCTCCGTCGGCCATGTCTTCTTCGCCGTCCAGGCCTCCGACCTCGGGGACACCGCGGCGGCGAAGGCTGTGGCCGAGCGGCACGAAGCATGGAAGGCCGAGCTGCCGACAGAGGAGGATGTCCTCTGGGATTGGCTCGCAGCCCTCGACGACGACAGGCGGACCCAGCTCCTGGCCCATTGCGTATCATTCGGCGTCAACGCTCTCTACGAGCGGGCTGGCCGCTATGGTACCGGTCTCACCGACCACGGCTTGCGTTGTCGTCTAGCCCAGGCCGACGGGCTGGCTGCGGCCGTGGGCCTCGACATGGTGGCGGCCGGCTGGCGACCGACCGTCGAGAACTACCTTGGCCGCGTGACCAAGCCCCGCATCCTCGAAGCAGTGCGCGAGGCGAGGGGTGAGCAGGCGGCCGAGCTCATCGATCATCTGAAGAAGGGTGACATGGCGAAGGAGGCCGAGCGGCTGCTCGATGGCACCGGCTGGCTGCCCGAGCCGCTGCGCATCGCCACCGCCGCGCCGGACGCCGACGAGCCGTCCGCACAGGGCGAAGCGTTTCCGGAGTTCCTGACCAGCGACGACGCCACGGCCGATGCATCGGAGGAGCGACCTCAGCAAGCGGCCGAATAACGATCACACAGGGATGGGGTCTCCATCCTTTCTTTTCCAATCCATGCCTTCGCGCCCGGCCGTGTGCCGGGCGCCTTGGTTTGAGCGCAGTGACTGCCGCCACGAGAGGGAGAGGCCTGCCGGGAAGGGAGTGAGCCGGTCAGGTCGAAGAGAGAGCGCCGACCGGCTTGTCCGTTCCCAGCTCTTCCGAGGTCTTTCCCATGACTGCTGTTGTCACCACAGTGGCCGCTCGCGCGTCCGCATCCGTTCGCGTCGCCCCTACGGTTTCTGCCAAGTGCGTCGCCGAGGCGGCGCAGCGTCCTCGTCCCGGTCTCCAACGCGGCCGGCGCACTGACGTCGGCATGCCGCACGCCGCCATGGAAGACGCTTATCGTCACAGCGATACCGAAGGCGGGCGCGACCCTTCATCCACGACAGAATCCATACAAGCGAGGGCGCGTGTCCGTGGGAGCCAGGTTTGTGTCGAGGACGCCAGCGTTGTCGTCCAGCCGACGGAAGAAACCGCAGACCGGGACCTGCTCGCGGGATTGCTGGCGTCTTCGCAAGGTTCGGCGTACGCATCAGCCCTCTTGCAACATTTCCCCAGCATTGGGCATGTCATCTCGGCCGAAGCGTCGCAGCTTCGCGCATTCGGTTTGAGTAGACGCGACATCGCCGTCTTGCGCCTTGTCCACGAAATCGCGTGCCGCATGGCCAGGGCCGAAGTGCGCAGCCGTCCCATCCTCGGCAATTGGCAGGCGCTGATCGCCTACTTGCAGACGGCAATGGCGTACCAACAGATCGAACAGTTTCGAATTCTATTTCTTGATCGCAAGAACACTCTCATCGCCGACGAGGTGCAGCAGCGCGGCACGGTCAATCACACGCCCGTTTACCCGCGAGAGGTGATGAAGCGCACCTTGATGCTGAACGCCTCGGCTCTCATCGTCGTGCACAATCATCCGTCGGGCGATCCCAAGCCGTCCCGGGAAGACATCGAGACGACGCGTCAATTGAAGGCAGCGGCCGACGCTCTTGAGATTGAACTGCACGACCATGTCGTGATCGGTCACGGCAAGCACGCGTCGTTCAAGTCTCTCGGATTGCTTTGATGCAGGCCCGTGCCATTTCGGGCGGCCCGGCCGCTACGGCGCCGGCCTCAGCGAGCACGACTTACGCCATCCATGCCCTTCGCGCCTGGTCTTGTGCCGGGCGCTTTCTGTTCGGGTTGGTGATCTCATCGCGATGAGAGGGAGAGGCCTGCCGGGAAGGGGGTGAGCCGGCCGGGTCGAAGAGAGAGCACCCATCGGCTCTCCCCGTTCCCGCTCTCCCGAGGTCTCCCCATGACAACCTCCGTCTCCGCGGCCAGCATGGCTGCCGCTCCGAGCACGCCTGCGCCGAACACCGCTGCCGCGCTTCTCGGCGCTGCTGAGCGCCTTCTGCCTGATCTTGCCCGTGGCCGGCGCATCGATGCCGCGGCCCTGCGGGCTGCGATGGAGCACGCCTTCGGCGGCTCCGATGCCGCAGGCCTGTGGGACTGGAAGGCCGCCTATGACGCCTGCGAGGCGGCGACGGTGCTCTTCTTGCGCCGCTTCGGTCCGGCCATGCGAGCGCGCGCGGCGTCGCCGGCGGCGCAGCTTGCCATGCTGGACAAGATCGCCGCCCTTCTGCCCAGCCATACCCGCCGCTCGCAGGAGAGCCAATCCCTACAGCAGTTTTCCACCCCGATCGCGCTTGGCCTTGCTGCGAGCACTGCGGCCGCCATCACGCCGGTCGACCATGTGCTGGAACCATCAGCCGGCACGGGCCTGCTCGCCATCTTTGCCGAGCTGGCGGGTGCCGGGCTTTCCTTGAACGAGCTCGCCGGCACGCGCGCGGGACTCCTCGATCTTCTCTTTCCGGCGATCTCTGTCACTCGCTTCGACGCGGCGCACATTCACGACCATCTCGCTGCTGGCATGCAGCCAAGCGTCGTGCTGATGAATCCGCCGTTCTCGGCCGGCGCGCACGTTGACGGCCGCGTCGCCGATGCGGCACTCAGTCACCTTCGCTCGGCGCTGGCGCGCCTCAGCGAGGGTGGGCGCCTGGTCGCCATCATGGGCGCCAATCTGTCTCCTGACCATCCAGCCTGGCGCGACGCCTTCGTGCGCCTGCAGGAGCGGGCCCGCCTCGTCTTCACGGCGGCAGTCGATGGCGCTGTCTACGCGCGGCACGGCACGACCATGCCGACGCGCCTCATCGTCATCGACAAACGGCCCGCTGACGATGCGAAGGGCTTCCCTGATTCGCCCGGCATGGCGAAGGATGCAGCGACCCTGCTGGCCTTGGTGCTTGCATCGGTGCCGGCCCGACTGCCTGTCAACGGCGTTGTCACGCCGCTGCCCGCGTCCCGGATTGTGCCGCCACGCATCGCCCGCGCGGTTGCCCCGCGCTCGGTCTTATTGGCCGTCGCCGACGCCGAGCTCGAGGAGGTCGCCTATGAGACGACCGATTGGCGGGCGGCCGAGATCGGCCGGCTCGCCGAGTCGCTCTACGAACCTTATGCGCTGCAATCGATCCGGATTGCCGACGCTGGGCCGCATCCGACGCCGCTCGTGCAGTCTACCGCCATGGCATCGGTCTCCCCGCCGAAGCCCTCTTATCGGCCGCGGCTGGCGCCTGGTCTTGTCGCCAAGGGCGTGCTGTCCGACGCCCAGCTCGAGACCGTGATCTATGCCGGCGAGGCCCATTCGGGCTTGCTCGCCGGTGCCTGGATCGTGGATGAGACCTTCGACACGCTCTCGGCCGCGCCCGAGGAGGCCGAAGGTGCGGTCTGCTTCCGCCGCGGCTTCTTCCTGGGCGACGGCACCGGCTGCGGCAAGGGCCGCCAGGTCGCGGCCATCATCCTCGACCACTGGCTTCGCGGCCGCCGCCGTGCGCTCTGGATCTCCAAGTCCGATGCCCTGATCGAGGATGCCCGGCGCGACTGGTCGGCCCTCGGCCAGGAGCGCCTCCTCGTGCAGCCCCTGTCGCGCTTCCGCCCGGGCACGCCGATCCGGCTGCAGGAGGGCATCCTGTTTCTGACCTATGCGACGCTGCGGTCCGCCGAGCGTGACGGCAAGCTCTCGCGCCTGGACCAGATCCTCGACTGGCTGGAGCCGGGCTTCGACGGCGTGGTCGTGTTCGACGAGGCGCACGCCATGGCCAACGCCGCAGGCGACAGGGGCGATCGCGGCGAGCAGGCGCCATCGCAGCAGGGCCGTGCCGGCCTGCGCTTGCAGCACGCGCTGCCCAACGCCCGCGTGCTCTACGTCTCGGCGACCGGCGCCACCACGGTGCGCAACCTCGCCTATGCCCAGCGGCTGGGCCTGTGGGGCGGCGACGACTTCCCTTTCGCCACCCGCGCGGAGTTCGTCCAGGCCATCGAGGCGGGCGGAGTGGCGGCGATGGAGGTCCTGGCCCGTGATCTCAAGAGCCTCGGCCTCTACACCGCGCGGTCGCTCTCCTATGCCGGCATCGAGTATGAACTTTTAGAGCACTCGCTGAGCGACGAGCAGCGGCGCGTCTACGACGCCTATGCCGGCGCCTTCGAGATCATCCACAACAACCTCAATGCCGCGCTCGAGGCGGCCAACATCACGGGCACGGGCGAGACCGGGTCCCGCACGCTGAACGCACAAGCCAAGTCGGCCGCACGCTCGGCTTTCGAAGCGGCCAAGCAGCGCTTCTTCGGTCATCTTCTCACCAGCATGAAGACCCCGACCCTGGTCGGCTCGATCGAGCGCGATCTCGACCAGGGTCATTCGGCCGTCGTGCAGATAGTCTCCACCGGCGAAGCGCTGATGGAGCGACGTCTGGCCGACATCCCGACATCGGAGTGGAACGACATCTCGGTCGACATCACGCCGCGCGAATACGTACTCGACTATCTTGCTCATTCGTTCCCGACCCAGCTGTTCGAGGAGTACACCGATGACGAGGGCAACCTCTTGTCGCGGCCGGTGTTCCGCGACGGCCAGCCGGTGCACTGCCGCGAGGCGATCGAGCGGCGCGACCGGCTGATCGAGAGGCTTGCCGCCCTGCCGCCGGTGCCCGGCGCGCTGGACCAGATCGTGCAGCGCTTCGGCACCGAGCAGGTCGCCGAGGTCACG
>JADHLS010000312.1 GCA_016780605.1 Reyranella sp. | reverse complement strand
CCAGGTCACCGGCAACGCGAACTACGACCTCATGAAGGATTTCGCACCCGTCGCCTTCAGTGGCAGGACGCCCTATTCGCTGTTCGTGCCCAATGAGCTTCCGGCGAGGAGCGTGGCCGAGCTTGTCGATCTCGCGCGCCAGCAACCGGGCAAGCTCAATTATGCAGGCTATGTCGGCGGCGTGCCGCAGTTCCTGGGAGAGATGCTCAATCGGGCGGCCAAGATCAACACGGTGATGGTGCCATACAAGAGCACGACCGACGCGCTGGTCGACCTGATGTCCAACCGCATCCAGATCTGGATCACGCCCATTGCCTCTGGCGTGCCGGTCCAGAGCGCCAAGCAGGCGCGCATGCTCGCGGTCACCGGCGAGACCCGGGCGCGCGTCGTGCCCGATATCCCGACCTTCAAGGAGCTGGGGTATCCGGACATGACCGTCGATGTCGTGTACTTCCTGCTGGCGGCGAAGGGCACGCCCGCGCCAATCGTCGACAAGGTTTCCGCCGCCATCGGCAAAGCGCTGGACAACCCGAAGGTCAAGGAAGCCCTCCTCGTCCAGGGTATCGAGGAAAAGCGGGGCACCCCCGCCGAGGTCGGCACCTATCTCGCCGGCGAGTTCAGGCGGTGGGACGAGATCGTCAAGCTCTCGGCACCGTCTGGAGCCAAGAATTGACGCCTAAGCCATTGATATTATTGACACTTGCATTGGGGCGCATAAGCCTTTAGAACCACGCCCACTTCGCACGCGGGTTTGCGGTCGACGGGGAGACATCCCGGCGCTCGCTCCGGTGCCCTCCGAAGCTTCGGCAGAGGAAGGCGACGCCCGCGGAGGCCCAACCGGAAAAGGAGAGACGGCATGGCTATGCCGACATTCACGATGCGTCAGTTGCTGGAAGCGGGTGTCCATTTCGGTCACCACACCCGGCGTTGGAACCCCAAGATGAAGCCGTACCTGTTCGGGGTGCGCAACGGGGTCCATATCATCGATCTCACCAAGACCGTGCCGCTGCTCGAGCAGGCGCTGATCCAGGTCCGTCAGGTCGTGTCCAACGGCGGCCGCGTGCTGTTCGTCGGCACCAAGGCCGCCGCCGCCGAGCGGATTGCCGATGCGGCCAAGCGCTGCGGTCAGTACTACGTCAACCACCGCTGGCTCGGCGGCATGATCACCAACTGGCAGACCATCTCTGCCTCGATCAAGCGCCTGCGCGAGCTGGATGACCGCCTGAAGGGCGATGTCGTCGGCCTGACCAAGAAGGAGCAACTCGATCTCACGCGCGAGCGCGACAAGCTCGAGCGCTCGCTGGGCGGCATCAAGGAGATGGGCGGCACGCCCGACATGCTGTTCATCATCGACACCAACAAGGAAGCGATCGCGGTCCAGGAAGCGCGCAAGCGCGGCATTCCGATCGTGGCGGTGCTCGACAGCAACTCCGATCCCGATGGTGTCGACTATCCGATCCCGGGCAACGACGACGCCATCCGCGCGGTGTCGCTCTACTGCGAGCTGATGTCGGGCGCGGTGCTCGACGGCATCCGTGCCGAGATCGCAGCCTCCGGTGGCGATGTCGGCGAGCTGAGCGAGCCGCCTGCCGATGAAGTGCCCGCCGCCGAAGGTGATGGCGCCGGCGCCGAAGCGTCACCGGCCGAATAGGCATTCGCTGCGCTTCTTCATGCTCCTCTCCCCCTTGGGGAGAGGCTGGGTGAGGGGGTGACGCCGGAGGCAACCTCCGTGTTGCGCCCCCTCACCTAACCTCTCTCCCAAGGGGGAGAGGAACAAGAGAGGCATGACGCGCCATTAGACTCTGGTGCTCTTCAATCAATGAACGCGCACGATGCGCGATACGGAGTGACACATGGCTGAGATCACGGCCTCCCTGGTCAAGGAACTGCGCGAGAAGACCGGCGCAGGCATGATGGATTGCAAGAAGGCGCTGGGCGAAGTCGCGGGCGACCTCGAGAAGGCGATCGACTGGCTGCGCACCAAGGGCCTGTCGGCGGCGGCCAAGAAGGCCGGCCGCGTCGCGGCCGAGGGGCTGGTCGGCGTCGTCGTCAACGGCACCCGTGGCGCGGTCATCGAGGTCAATGCCGAGACCGACTTCGTCGGCCGCAACGACCTGTTCCAGAAGTTCGTCGGCGATGCCGCGAAGCTGGCGCTCGACAATGGCGGCGACCTCGCCAAGGTGGCGGCGGCGCCGTACCCCGGCACCGGCCGCGACGTGCAGGGCGAGCTCACGCACCTGATCGCCACGATCGGCGAGAACATGTCGCTGCGCCGGGCCGGCATGCTGTCGGTGTCCGACGGCGTCGTGGCGTCCTACATGCACAACAAGGTGGCGACCGACCTCGGCAAGATCGGCGTGCTGGTGGCGCTCGAATCGACCGGCGACAAGGCCAAGCTCGAGGCGCTGGCCAAGCAGCTGGCCATGCATGTGGCCTCGGCCAACCCCAAGTCGCTCACCATCGCGGACCTCGACAAGGCCGAGGTCGAGCGCGAGCGCGGCGTGCTGACCGAGAAGGCCGCCCAGAGCGGCAAGGCTGCCGACATCATCGGCAAGATGGTCGAGGGCGGCATCCGCAAGGCCTACCAGGAGTGGGTCCTCCTGGAGCAGGCTTTCATCATGGACGGCAAGACCAAGGTCTCGAAGGTGGTCGACGACGCCGCCAATCAGGTCGGCGCGCCGGTCCGGCTGGCGGGCTATCTGCGCTTCGGCCTGGGCGAGGGCATCGAGAAGAAGTCGGAGGACTTTGCGGCAGAGGTGGCTGCCCAGCTTAAGAAGTAGTATGACAACAAACACTGGCGCGCGGGCCGAAAGGCCCGCGTTGCCCAAGAAAACTGCAGTCAGAGGCATTTGATGCCGTCGAGCCCCCGCTATCGCCGCGTACTGCTGAAGCTCTCTGGCGAGGGGCTCATGGGCAGTCGGGAGTATGGGCTCGATCCCGCCATGGTCTCCATGGTGGCCCAAGAGATCAAGACCGTGCACGAGATGGGGGTGCAGGTCTGCCTGGTGATCGGTGGCGGCAACATCTTCCGAGGCGTGTCGGCCGCCGCATCGGGCATGGACCGGGCGAGCGGCGACTACATGGGCATGCTGGCGACTGTCATCAATTCATTGGCTATGCAGAGCGCTCTCGAGCGCCAGGGCCTGCAGACGCGCGTCCAGTCCGCGATTCCAATGACTACTGTCTGTGAGCCCTATATCCGCCGTCGTGCGGCGCGCCATATGGAGAAGGGCCGGGTGGTGATCTTCGCCGCCGGCACCGGCAATCCGTTCTTCACGACCGACACGGCGGCAGCCTTGCGGGCGGCCGAGATGAGCGTCGACGCCATGCTGAAGGGCACCCAGGTCGACGGCGTCTACTCGTCCGATCCCAAGAAGGACAAGGGCGCGAAGCGCTACGATCAACTAAGCTACATGGACGTGCTGTCGCGCGACCTGCAGGTCATGGATGCCTCGGCGATCTCGCTGGCCCGCGAGAACCGCATTCCCATCATCGTATTCGATATCCACAAGCCCGGCGCATTCGCCGCGACGATGCGCGGGGAGGGGACCTTCACCATCATCAGAGACGAGGGCTGAAGATGACCGCCGATCTCAAGGAACTGGAAAAACGCATGCAGGGCGCCATGGATGCGCTGAAGAAGGAGCTGGGCGGTCTGCGGACCGGCCGCGCCTCGGTGAACCTGCTCGACCCCGTCATGGTCGATGCCTACGGCCAGCGCATGCCGCTGAACCAGGTGGGGACGGTGAACGCGCCCGAGCCGCGCCTCCTCGCCGTCAACGTTTGGGACAAGGGCCTGGTCGTCTCGGTCGCCAAGGCGATCCGGGAAGCGGGCCTCGGCCTCAATCCGTCGCCCGACGGGCAGCTCGTGCGTGTGCCGATTCCCGAGCTCACCGCAGAGCGGCGCGCCGAGCTCGCCAAGCTTGCGCACAAGTACGCCGAGCAAGGCCGTGTCGCCGTGCGCAACGTGCGCCGCGACGGGATGGAATCGCTGAAGAAGCTCGAGAAGGACCACAAGATCTCGCAGGACGAGCATCGCCAGAAATCCGACGAGGTGCAGAAGCTCACCGACCGCTACGTCAAGCAGGTCGACGACGTGCTTGCCCACAAGGAAAAAGAGATCAAGACGGTCTGATGTCGACCGCGTCGCTGCCCGCCACTGCCGACCTGGCGCCAGGTCCCCATCACGTCGCCATCATCATGGATGGCAACGGACGGTGGGCGAAGGCGCGGGGGCTGCCGCGTGTTGCCGGTCATCGACGCGGCGCCGACGCGGTGCGCCGCGTGGTGCGCGGAGCGGGCGAGCTCGGCATTCCCGTGCTGACGCTGTTTGCCTTCTCGACGGAGAACTGGACGCGACCGGCCGACGAGGTCAACGACCTGATGGGTCTGCTGCGCCATTATCTGCGCAACGAGCTCGAGGAGCTGCATAAGAACGGCGCCCGGCTCAGGGTCATCGGCAATCGCGCAGGCCTTGCTTCCGATATCGTGCGCGACATCGCCGATGCCGAGACGAGGACCCGCAGCAACACGCGCATCGACGTGAACATCTGCATCAACTACGGCGCGCGCGATGAGATCCTGCAGGCCACCCGCAGCCTGGCGCGGCGGGTCGCTTCGGGCGAGATCGCGGCCGACGACATCGACGAGGACTCGTTCGAGCGCGAACTGCTGACCGCCGGGGTTCCCGATCCCGATCTGCTGATCCGCACCAGTGGCGAGCAGCGCATCAGCAATTTCCTGCTCTGGCAGTGTGCCTACGCCGAGCTGGTGTTCGTCGACACGCTGTGGCCGGACTTCGGCAAGGAGCACCTGGAGCAGGCGATCGCCGAGTTCCGGCGGCGTGAGCGACGGTATGGCGGTGTCGGCAGCTGACGCTCAGACCACGAGCCGCGGGCAGCATCGCGGGCTGGTGCTGCGGGTGGTGTCGGCGGCGATCCTCGGACCGTTGCTGCTGGCCGCGATCTGGTTCGGGTTTCCCTGGATCGACCTCGTAGCTGCAGTGGCGGCGCCCCTGATGGTCTCGGAATGGATCGCCCTCACGCGTGGCCACCTCGCGATGCGCGCGCTTGCCATCGCCTATTCGATGGCGGCGCTCGTGGCGCTGCTGTGGCTGCGCCATCAGCCGGCGGATGGACGCGAGACGATCCTGTGGCTGGTCGCCTGCGTGTGGGCGACCGATATCGGCGCCTTCGTCGTGGGCCGCACGGCGGGCGGCGCCAAGCTCGCGCCGCGCATCAGTCCGGGCAAGACATGGTCCGGCCTGATCGGCGGTATGGCCTGGGCAGCGGTGGCGAGTGCGGCAATGGGCTATGCTTTCGGCCTCGGTCACTCGATCGAGCTGGCGGTCACCGGCGCGATCCTGGCGGTCGTCGGCCAGTGCGGGGATCTGCTCGAATCGGCGGCCAAGCGGAGTGCCGGCGTCAAGGATAGCGGCACGTTGATTCCCGGGCATGGCGGCCTGCTGGATCGCATCGACGCGCTGATGGCGGTACTGGTTGTCGTGGCGTTGGCACGCCTGGTGATGGGGGGAGGATGGCCGTGGCGGTAGAGCGTTGGCATTCCCCCTCGGCGGAACGGCCGCGCAGTGTGACGATCCTGGGCTCCACCGGATCGGTGGGGCAGAGCACGGTCGATCTGATCGAACGCAATCCCGAGAGCTACCGCGTCGAGGCTTTGGTGGCGGGGACGTCGGTCGAGCTCCTGGCCAAGCAGGCGCGGCAACTGGGCGCGCGGCTCGCTGTCGTCGCGGACCCGGCACGCTACGGCGCGCTCAAAGAGGCGCTGGCCGGTACATCGATCGAGGCTGCCGCCGGCGCCGAAGCGGTGAGCGAAGCGGCAGCGCGGCCCGCCGAGTGGGTGATGGCGGCAGTCGTCGGCTTTGCCGGACTTGGCCCCACCCTGGTCGCGGCGCGACGGGGAGCGATCGTGGCGCTCGCCAACAAGGAGGCGCTGGTCTGCGCCGGCCGGCTGTTGATCGAGGCCGTCGAGGAATCGGGTGGAATGCTGCTGCCGGTCGATTCCGAGCACAACGCCATCTTCCAGGTGTTCGAGCCACGACAGCGCCATGCCGTCGACCGGCTGATCCTCACGGCCTCGGGGGGACCCTTCCGCAAGTGGTCGTTGAGCGACATGGCCGGCGCCACGCCGAAGCAGGCCTTGGCCCATCCCAATTGGGACATGGGCGACAAGATCTCGATCGATTCCGCAACCATGATGAACAAGGGCCTGGAGCTCATCGAGGCCCACCTGCTGTTCGGCCTGCCGGCCGAGCAGGTCGAGATCGTGGTCCATCCGCAATCGGTCATCCATTCGATGGTCGACTACCGCGACGGCTCTGTGCTGGCCCAGCTCGGGACGCCCGACATGCGTGTGCCGATCAGCCATGCGCTGGGTTGGCCCTCACGCATCGACGGGCCGGCGGCGCGGCTCGATTTCAACGGTCTGACCGCACTCACTTTCGAGCCGCCCGATTCCGGCCGCTTTCCCGCGTTAC